>DATDNV010000319.1:0-2591 GCA_036518075.1 Thermoanaerobaculia bacterium | reverse complement strand
AGCAAAAAACGCGGCATCAGACCCGGTTTCTAAAGCCCGTCGCCTAACGGCTTGCGGCTCAGCGGCGAGCGCAGCGAAATGTCCACTGTGTCGCGAATCTTACCGTCCATCGGTCGCAGCGCGAGGAGTCTCGCAGAAGCGAGGAGCCTCGCGCTGCGGGAGCCGGAGCACAACGACGGAATCAGGCTCGTGGTCGAGTTCCTTTGAACGAGCCACGAGCCGGTGGCGCAGCCAGATTCCGTCGTACGCGAAGGCGACGTGTGGTGGGAGGTAGAGGGATCGAACCTCTGACCACCTGCGTGTAAAACAGGCGCTCTACCGCTGAGCTAACCTCCCGAGAGACGTGTCCAAAGTCTAAGGTCCAAGGTTTAAGGCGAAAAGCCGATCGCGCTACGAACCTTGGACTTTGGACCTTGGACCCTAAACTCGGATTCGCTGCACGTTCTCGAGCTCGGCCAATGGCATCGGTCTCGCGAGCAGGAAGCCCTGGCCGTAGGGAACGCCGAGGGTCTGGAGAACTTTGAGTTCTTCGCGGGTCTCGATGCCTTCGGCGATGACCTTGGTGTTCATCTTGCGGGCAAAACTCATCAGCGCTTCGAGCAAGTCCTGCTTCGTCGTGCGCCGGTCGATCCCGCGCACGAAAACGTTGTCGAACTTCAAATAGTCCGGCTCGATCTCCGCGAGCGAGGTCAGGTTGCTGTAGCCGGTGCCGACGTCGTCGACCGCGATGCGGAAGTTCTGCTGCCGGAAACGGGCAAGCACCTCGCGGAAGAGCCCTTCGTAGACGGCATACGTCCGCTCCGTGATCTCGAGAACGATCCGATCGGGCGCGAGTCCGTACGAAGCGACCTGCTCGAGAAACATCGGACCCAGGAATTCGGGATCCGAAGCCGCGGCAGGCGACAGGTTCAGGAAGATCTGGCGGCGAGACGGAGATCCCGCGACCGCCTCGAGCGATCGCGCGCGGCAGACGCGCTCGAGCGGCACGAGGAGCTCTGTGCGCTCGGCGAGCGAGAAGAGAGTCTCGCCGCTCTCGAACTCGCTCCCCCTCGGTCCGCGCGACAGGGCTTCCATCCCGATCATGTCGCCGGTCGCGAGGTCGAAGACCGGCTGGAACACGGGCGAGATGTCCTTCCGAGTGATCGCGTCCTGGAGAAGCTCGCCACCGCGAATCTCGGCGCGAACCGTCTTGCGCGTGACCTGGTCGCGCGCGTCCTGAATTCCCCTGTAGATCAGCCGCTCGACTCGATACTTCGAATCGTAGGTGATCCGTCCCGCGCCCACGAACGCGCGAAACCGTCCGGAAAGATCGGCGCGCTCGGCGAGGTATCCGCGGATCAGCTGATCGAGCTCGGCCGCCTTCTGTTCGAGGGCGCCCGACTCGCTGAAGAGCCCGGAGACCGACTCGATCATGAGCACGACCTCATCCGAGCGAACGTAGGGAAGACAGAACGTGCCGGCCGGGACGATTCCGTCCTGCTGAAAGCTCTTCAACCGCCGTACGAAGTCGAGGAGCATGTCGTCGTAGGCTTCCCAGCCCCAGACCTCCTCCACTCGCCCTTCCGAGCCGGGCCGGAAGATGAGACACGCCATCGTTCCGCGGCTCTGGAGCTCTTTGCCCAGATCTTCGACGAGCGCGGCGACGGTCGGGAGCCCTGTATCGCGGTCGTAAAGACGCGTCCGCTCCTTCTGCCACTTGCCACGCAGAGCAACGAACTCGCTCTCTCGCCCCTTGGTGGTCATCTCGCTGATAGGACGAGAGGATAGCATCCCCGACTAGCGCTTACCGTGAAGAGGATCGTCAGACTTGGTCCGGGCTCGCGGTGCGCGAAGTCTCCGGGTGTTCAGCTCTCGTTTAGAAAATTTCCAGCGCCGGTGGCTTGGCCGCGGCGGTCGCTGCGCGACCCGGCGGCCGAAAACTTTCTGAACGAGGGCGCTCGATGACCATTCCATCTCCTTCGCAGCGCGAGGAGTCTCCCAGAGGGGAGGAGCCTCGCGCTGCGGGAGGCGCAGCGAACGAGGGAGCAGGCGCTCGGTCGATGCCCTTTGGCGGAGCCGAGCGCCGGTGGCGAAGCCAGATCCCGAGTTACGCGGAGCCGACGTGTTACGCCGCTCCAGACCGGAGGCTGCGAATTGCGTCTTCGGTTCCGAGCACGACGATGGTGTCGCCCGCTTCGAATCGGTCTTGCGGGGTCGGGACGAAGCGCCGCTCGATTCCTCCGCGGGACCAACGCTTGATGGCGAGGACCGAAACGCCGAATTTGCCTCTCAGGCTCGACTCGGAGACGGTTCGCCCTTCCAAAGCGCGCGGAACCGGAATCTCCATGAGCTGGTGTTTCTCGGGAAGCTCGAAGTAATCGATCTCTCCCCCGCCTTCCGAGACGGTTCGCACGCGCGCGAGCAGCCGATTGTGCTGCAGGACTTCCCGGTCGAACGCCCCCAAAAGGTCGCGGCGTGTGACGATCCCGAGGAATTTCTTCGTCTGCGGCGACTCGACGACCGGAAGCTGCCCAAGGTCGCGAAACCAGAGCTTCTCGTTGACGCTCGTCAACGGCTCGCTCGGAGTGACGAAAGGAATATCCGTGACGAGG
>DATDNV010000318.1:0-4032 GCA_036518075.1 Thermoanaerobaculia bacterium | reverse complement strand
GGAGGCGAAGGAGGCCGGCCTCATCGACGTGATCGCGAAGGACGACTCGGACCTCGTCGCGCAGCTGGACGGACGTTCGGTCGGCCGCGTCGGAGGCAAGCCGATCAAGCTCGCATTGGCACATGCGCGCATCGAGACTCGCGGAATGGGAGCGATCGAGCGGCTTCTCGGGGCGGTCTCGCATCCCAACGTGTCGGTGATCCTGATGCTGCTCGGCGTCGTGGGTCTCTACTTCGAGCTCTCGATTCCGGGCGCCATTCTGCCCGGCATCGTGGGCGGAATCGCTCTTCTGCTGGCCTTCTATGCGTTCTCGGTGCTGCCGGTCAACCTCGCGGGCGTGGCCTTGATTCTGTTCGGCCTCGGGCTGTTCGTAGCCGAGATCAAGGTCGCGAGCCACGGCCTGCTCGCGGCGGGCGGAGCGCTGGCGATCCTCGCGGGCTGCCTGCTCCTATTTTCCGGTCCGCGAAACACCGGCGGGTATCGCGTCGACCTCGGCATCATTCTGCCGGCGCTCGCGGTGACGCTGGCGATTCTCGTGACGCTCTCGTGGCGAACGGTGCAGCTGCGCCGCATTCCCGCTCGCACGGGAGTCGGCGGGATGGTCGGAGCTTCGGCGCGCGTCGTCGAGGCATTCGCCGGCGGGAATGGGCGCGTTCACTTTCAAGGAGAGTATTGGGATGCCGAGGGCCCCGCCGACATGTCGATCGGCGACACCGTGCGGATCGTCCGCGTCGAAGGACTCAAGCTCATCGTGGAACGGAGGACCTGATGCCGTCGCCCGCAGTAAATACCGGCTGTTTCATCGCCCTCTTCGTCGGCCTGCTCTTCCTCTTCAAGTGGATCAACATTCTCAAGGAGTACGAGCGCGCGGTCACGTTCTGGCTCGGCCGGCTGGGCAAGGACACGAAGGGACCGGGTCTCGTGCTCATCTTCTGGCCGTTCGAAACGATGGTTCGGATCTCGCTTCGGACGATCGTCCATGACGTCCCCTCGCAGGACATCATCACCCGCGACAACGTCTCGGTGAAGGTCAACGCCGTCGTCTACTTCCGGGTGGTCGATCCTTCCAAGGCCGTCGTCCAGGTGGAGAACTACCTCTACGCGACTTCGCAGCTCGCCCAGACGACGCTCCGGAGCGTGCTCGGCCAGGCAACGCTCGACGAGCTCCTCTCCGAACGGGAGAAGCTCAACATCGAGCTCCAAAAGGTCATCGACGAGCACACCAATCCCTGGGGAATCAAGGTCTCGCTCGTCGAGGTCAAGCAGGTCGATCTGCCGATCGAAATGCAGAGGGCGATGGCGAAGCAGGCGGAGGCGGAGCGCGAAAAGCGGGCGAAGATCATCCACGCGGAAGGCGAGCTGCAGGCGGCGACCGCTCTCTCCGAGGCGGCCGAGGTCATCGGCCGCCAGCCCGCCACGCTCCAGCTGCGTTACCTTCAGACGCTGACCGAAATCGCCAGCGAAAAGAACTCGACGATCCTCTTCCCGCTGCCGATCGAGTTGATCAGCGCCTTCTTGAAGAAGTAGAAACGAGTCTCTCTCAGCTCGCGGGTACGAGCGCCCGGAGGACTTCCGCGGCGAGGATCGGGAGAACCTTGCTGTCGTGGTTATCGAGCAAAATGATGGTCCAGCTCCCGTCCAGAAAGAGCGTCATGCAGCTGTGAAAACCCAAGAGATCCCCGGAGTGGGAAGCGACGCGAAGCATCATGTCGGCCGAAGCCGGATGCACGTCGTAATCGCTCGCGAGGAATTCCTCGAGCTGGTCGCGATTGGTCCGCCCGACGTGCCACCCGAAGGAGTAGCCGAACGGCCGGGGCGAGAAGATCTCCTCGTCGGCGCCGGGCCATAGAGCCGAGCCGTTCCGAAGGGCCTGGCGCCAGCGCCAGAGATCTTCGACCGTCGAATAGGCGCTCCCCGAGGAGAACGCGATCGACCAATCGATGTAGGGGGCTCTTCTCCGGACTCCCTTCTCCTCGACGTAGCCGGACGCCAGGCGGGGAACGACGTCGCGCGGGCTCGCGACACCCGTATCGCGCATTCCTGCTCGAGCGACGAGCTCTGCGAGTCCTTCCGCGTAGCTTCGGGCGGCGACCCGCTCGTAGATCGCGCCCAGGATGAGATATCCGCAGTTGCTGTACCGGAACTGCGACCCCGGCTTGAACTCGAGCGATCCGCTGCAATAGTCCCTGAGGAGCTCCCGCGGCGTGATCGGATTCTTCACGATCTCCATGATGTCGGGCCGCCGCACGAAGTCGGGGATTCCTCCCGTGTGCCCCAGAAGCTGCCGGAGCGTCACGATCTGCGCGATATCGGCGCGATAGGCCGGCAGGTAGCGCGTCATCGGCGCGTCGAGATCGATCTTTCCCTGATGTTGGAGCTCGAGCAGGAGAGCAGCCGTGAACTGCTTGGTGAGCGATCCGATCTGGAAGCGCGTATCCAGCGTGTTGGGAACTTCCCAGCTCTCGTCCGCCAGGCCGAGGGCTTTTCGGTAAACGACCCGGTCGGCGGTCGCCACGAGAACCGAGCCGCTGAACCGGCCTTCCTGGTGGTAGGAACGAACGATTCGATCGATCGTCGCCGCCGGCTCGACCGGCGTCTCCGCGGAACGGGAGAGCTCTGGAAACAGGACCGCCAACGAGAGACAGGCGGCGAGACCGAAGCGGCGGCGCCACCGCAGTCTCCGGCACCCGTCTTCCCTCGTTGCTCGCCTCACGCGGCGATTCTCGCCCACATCGCGCCGTGCATCGAAACGAATCGATCGGCTTTCAAGTTTCGAAAAGAGACCTTAGACTCACGCCGTGCCGGAACCCCGAAGCCACTTCCAGCTGTCCTTCACGACGCGCCAGGCGATGGTCCTCTTCGTAGGACTCCTGCTCGCGCTCGGAATCGCCTACTTTCTCGGAGTGATGACGGGAATGGCTGGACGGGAGAGCGCAGCCGCCGCGGTGACGCCCGCCCCCGAGCCCGAGCCGACGGTTCCTCCCGCCGCCGCGAGCGCTCCCAACCCGACTCCAGAGTCGAATCGCGCGGCCCTGGCTCCCGTCACGTTTCCCAAGCCGGTCCTCGGAACCGAGCCGACGACTCCACCCACCCTCCAGATGTTCGACGACCGCGGAGGTGAAGAGCCGACGCCGGCGAAGCGAGCAGCCAAGGCGACTCCGGTCGCCGTGCCGCCCGCGCCCGCGGCCGGAGAGCTCTGGGTCCAGGTCTTCTCCGTCAGCTCTGAGAAGGAGGCCCGATCGGCGAAGCAGCGGCTGATGAAGCACGGCCATCACGTCTCGGTCTCTCCCGCGGCCGGACCCAAGGGAACGGTTTATCGAGTTCGCGTCGGCCCCTTTCCCACGCGCGATCTCGCCGCCAAGGCGGCCGAGCAGATCTCCCGAGAAGAAAAGGTTCAGACCTGGATCGTCCCGGCCGGCAAATGAGCCTTCCCGTTCGCGCTCCCGAGTGGATTCGCTCGAAACGAATTCGCCTTTCCGATCTTCACGAGATCAAGAGCGCGATGCGGTCGAGCCGGCTCTCGACCGTTTGCGAGGAGGCGCGTTGCCCCAACCGGGGCGATTGCTTCCGCCGGGGAACGGCCACGTTCCTCCTTCTCGGAGACGTCTGCACGCGAGCCTGCGGCTTCTGTCACATCGCGACCGGAAAGCCGAACGCCGTGGACCCGATGGAACCCTTCCGAGTGGCGGCTGCGGCCCGGGAGATGCGGCTCGCTTTCGTCGTGCTGACGTCTGTGGACAGAGACGACCTGCCCGACGGCGGCGCCGCGCATTTCGCTGCCACGATCGAGGCGGTCCGGCGGCTTCGTCCGGCGCCCGGGATCGAGGTTCTCACTCCGGATTTCCGCGGCCGGTTCGACTCACTCCGCGTCGTCGTCGAAGCCGGTCCTGATGTCTTCAATCACAACGTCGAGACGGTGCCGCGTCTCTACGCGCGGGCCCGGCGGGGAGCGCAGATCGAGCGGTCGTTGGGGCTGCTCGCTGCCGCGAAGACGCTCGACCCGAATCTGACGACCAAGTCCGGGCTCATGCT
>DATDNV010000317.1:0-11148 GCA_036518075.1 Thermoanaerobaculia bacterium | reverse complement strand
TCGAGATCTCGACATCTTTCGCCCAGCAGTACGCCGCGGCTTCGAATCGGATGCTCCCGTCGCTCGCTCCCGTCGTTCGAAGGTCTTCGACGCCGGCATTCTGGACGTGCGTGTCGGCGTAGCGGGTGAGCTGAGATGCTTTGGAGGTCGGGTAGTCGATGTGCAGGGGAGAGGTGAAGGTGATGACGTTTCCGCTGACCGACTGGACCTGTTTGACTTCGGCGATCGGCCGGCCGGCGCGGCTGAACCAGGTCAGAGAGTCGGGGAAGGGATCGTCGATGAAATCTTCCGTCGGATTGTGCCGCATGAAAACGGCACGGTCCGAAGACCAGATCTTGACGCTCGTCGGGGCTCCGTTGCGATTCGGGAGCACCGTCCAGGACGCGGCGTCGTACTCGTCCGCGTCGAGCAGGACGAATTGGCCTGCCGCAAAGCCGCTGCCATTGGCGACCGTCACCGAGAGCGAACCTTTGACGCCGTTGGCGGTGAGATTCTTGGACGTCGTGTCATCCGTTCCTGGCCACCGGTTGGGGCCGACGATGACGATGGGTTGAGCGTCCTCTCCGTGGTGGTCCTCCCCGGCGACGGCTCCGTTGGTCTTCTGCAGGATCGTCGAGCTCGGGCTCGAGCCGCGAAGAGTGATCGCGCTGTGGATGAGGAGATAGTCGTTGACGGTGAAGGTCCCCGTGGAGAGCTTGACCACCTGTCCCGGAGGACAAGCGTCGAGGGCTGCCTGGATGGCAGCGGAATCGTCGCCGCCGCTTGGGGAGAGTGTCTTGTAAATCGTGGTCCGGGCCGGGATCCCGCCGACCGAGTTGAGCCCCGGATTCCAGACGGTCGTGCGGTCGGCCGGCAGGACTTGCGCCGACAGGCCGGCAGCGCACCAGACCAGGCCAATGCAGACCAGCAGGGCGGTTCCAGGCTTCGTCATGGACTGGCAGCGCAGGCGGTCGCTGCGCGACCGGCGCTGCGACATTTTCTAGACGAGGGCAGAGAACCATCTTGCATTGGGTCGTCTCGCCCAAACGTTCAGCAGTCGGACCGGTCCTGGAGTCGGCCTGTCGGTCTGCCTTTGCGTTTGCGCAAAGGGAACTATAACGGTGTCGCGGTGCGAGACCGCCGCCCGAGCGGCAAGCCTCACGGGGAGAGGTGTTTCCACCGTAACGAGCCGTATGGAAAATGTCCCTCCTTGAGCGTATAAGTTGGTCACCGAAAGCGAATTTTGAGGGGGGCAAGCGTGGTCACAAAGCGCAAAACAAAGGAAGTCAAGCGGGGCAAGAAGATCAAGGACCTTTCTTCGAAGCGCGGCGCGAAGACGGTGCGCGGCGGCGACGGCTATTTGGGAGTGGTTTCGGGCTGGTTCGGATCGGATCCAGGACTCGGAGATCGAGCGCTCAACCGAAAAGTCTCTAAGCCATGACTGACTCGGACCCACGGTACTTGCTCCTTGCCCCTCGCTCACTCTGAACTAGAATCCCCGCCAAGACTCGCATCCACATATGGAACTCGTTTTCGAAGCCTGCGTGCAGGACGCGCCGGAGTACGGCAGCGACGATGAGTGGATGGTCTCGCGCGTTTTCTTCTGGATCAAGCGGCCCAACGCGGCTCCGGGAGACTACTGGGCGGACCTGCGAAGCGTCGCAGGCGACAGGTTCGAGAAAATGCGCATCCCGGTTCCCGCGGACTACATGGGCCCGATGGCCCACGTCGACGTACGCCAGCGTGTCGGAGCGGACATCGAGATGGATCCCGCGGAGGTCGGCCCGCCTGAAGACAGCCCTGAGCAGCTCAACAGGGACGAGTTCGGCCGGCATGCGCTGCTTTTCTTTCGGAGCCTCGCGTCCGAGTCGGGAGTCATGATGCGGGTCATCGAGGGGAAGATCCTCACCGGCGGAACGCGGCCCTCTAAACACATTCGTCTGAGCCACAACGTCTGGGCCAAGAGACGGAGGGTGACGCTCTAGTCGGCTCGCTCCCAGCTCAGTCGCTTCCCTGGCGTCTTCCGGAGCGGCCGAGGTTCCGGACGAGCCAGTTGATCCAGGGACGGTCGAAGAACCCCTTCCCGCGGCGCTCGAACGCGGCGGTGTGGACGTAGCCGGCACTGACGGCGCGCAGCGCGAAGTAGGCGGCGACCACCCAGCCGACGTCGCTCAGCCGAAGCTCGATGCGCAGACGGGCGAGCACACCGGCACCGTATTTCGTGGCAACGACACCAAGAATGAGCGCGGCCGCGATCGACCAGCACGCGAGGATGATCAGATTCACGCCGTCCTCGGCGACGGCGCTCACGCGGCGGCGCGCCCTCGCGGCATCCTTACCGAGGAAAAACAAGGAGAACGTCTGGGTCGCCACGGCGCCGCCGACGGCCGGCGCGAAGACGGAGGCCGAGCTCTTCATCGCAGCCCAACCCACACCCGCGGCCACGCCGATCACCGAGAGATAAATGAGGACTCGCCGAATTGCGGGTCCGTCGATGTACATCGCGGCGGAGAAAGCACCGGAGAGCAGAGTGAGCGGGAGTTGCGTAAGAAAATAGGCCGCGAGCGCCAGCCCCGCCTGGTCCGAGATGCGCTCCGGATGCAAAGCGGCGAAGCCGTAGACCGCCGCCGCGGCCGCAGGCATCAGGGCGCTGGCGCCGGCGCGCAGCCACGACGTGCTCTCGATCCGCGCAGAGGGTCCGGAGTCCTCCAGGCCCGTCGCGACAGTCGACATTGTGTGAACCCATTGTCGCATGCCCGATCCCGGCGCCGATCTCGGCATGTGCGAATCCTCCGGCTCGCGGCGCGAGGAGTCTCCGGATTCTCGGCTCTCATCCAGAAAATTTGCCGCGCCGGTCGCGCAGCGACCGGCTGCGCTGCCAGTCGAGCCTCACGCTGCGGAAGCGTGAGCGCCGGGAGGAATCAGGCCCGCGGTCGACGCCGTAACCGCCGGCCTTGACCGGCGTTGCCTAATGCTGGGGGTGTGCCTTTGGTGGCCGGCTTGGCGGAGCCGCGGGACGGTGGCCTGGCCAGATTCCGACCAGGCGGAAGCGACGTGTAAGCTACCGCCGCGTGAAAACCGGAATCATCGGTCTGCCGCAGGTGGGTAAGACGTCGCTCTTCACGATCCTGACGAAGGCGCGCCTCGACGCCCACGCCATGCACTCGCGCGAGGCGCACGTGGGCGTCGCCCGAGTTCCTGACGAGCGCCTGGACCGCCTCTCGGCCCTCTACCACCCCCAGAAGACGACGCACGCCACGGTCGAGTACGTGGATGTCGCAGCCATCGGCCAGGAAGCGCTCAAGGAACAGGCTTACTCGGACCGCCTGCGGGAGGTGGACTCGCTCATCCACGTGCTGCGCGCGTTCGAAGATCCGGCCATTCCCCACACCGGCGAGATCGATCCGCGCAACGACGCGCGCAACGTCGAGGCCGACCTGATCGTCAGCGACATGGTGCAGATCGACAAGCGCATGGAGCGGCTGGAAAAGGACCTGAAGCGAGCGAGGACTCCGGACCTCGAGCGTGAGCACGAGCTATTGACCAAGTGCAAGGCTCAGCTCGAAGCCGAGCGGCCCATCCGTGAAGTCGATCTCTCCGCCGACGACAAGAAACGTTTGCGCGGATTCGCGTTCCTGAGTCAGAAACCGATCCTCTACGTCGTCAACATCGGCGAGAGCACCGACCTCGGCAAGTCTCTCGACGCCGCGGTCGCTCGCTATGGAATCACTGATCTCGCGTCGCATCCGAACGCGGGGGCGACCGCCATCTGCGGCAAGGTGGAGGCCGAGCTCGCCGAGATGAGCGACGAAGAAGCGGCCGAGTTTCTCGGAAGCTACGGCCTCACCGAGAGCGGCCTCGCGCGCCTCATCCGCAAGACCTACGAGCTTCTGGGCCTCATATCGTTCTTCACCGTCGGCGAGGACGAATGCCGCGCCTGGACCGTGCCCCGCGGCGTGCGCGCGCAGGAAGCGGCCGGCGTCATCCACACGGACCTCGAGAAACACTTCATCCGCGCCGAAACGATCCGCTGGGACGACCTTCTCGAGGCGGGCTCCGAGGCCAACGCCCGCTCCAAGGGCACGCTGCGCCTCGAAGGCAAGGACTACATCGTGCAGGACGGCGACGTCATGCACATCCGCCACAGCGGGTGAGTGAGCGAGGAGCAAGGAGCAAGGAGGGATCAGGAGCGAGAAGCAAGGAGTTGGAAGCTACTATATCAGATCTGGTATAGACGTCGCTGTTACCTGCTACTCAAGAGATCGAGTGTCGAGATGGTGAGCGCGGCGACGCCGGTTCGGAGCGTCGGCTCCCGATCGGGCGCGAAGAGAGCGCTGTGTGGTCCGGGGACCTGCGTGCCCGCCGCCTGAGCTTTCGCGAACTCGCCGGGCTCGACCGCCCCAATTCGCAGCTGGATCGACGGAACTCGCGCGATGCGCCCGAAGATCCCGAAATCCTCGGATCCCGTGGAGGGCTCGGTCGAAACCACGTTGGACTCGCCTAACCCTCGTTTCAGAGCGATCGTCAAACGGGAGGCGAGTCCGGGATCGTTCACGACCACGTCGGACGCCTCGCCTTCAACGACGACCACCGACGGTTCTCGCGTCGCGCCCGCAGCCAGGGCTTCGGCTTTCGCGATGCGCGCAATCGCGTCCAGCAAGTGCTTCTGCACTTCCGGCTTATAGGAACGGACGGTCAGCTCGAGCTTTGCGTCGTCGGGGATGATGTTGCGCTTTGTCCCGGCATGAAACGTGCCGACCGTCACCACGGCCGGATCCAGTGGATTGACCTCGCGCGACACGATCGTCTGGAGCGTGACGACCGTCCGCGCCGCCATCAAGACAGGGTCGATGGTTCGGTGCGGAGAGGCGCCGTGTCCGCCTTTTCCGTAGAAGGTGATGTCGACCGCGTTCGATGCAGAGGAAGACGGCCCGGAGACGATCCCTACCTGTCCGGCTGGAAGAAGGTTCGTGTCGTGAAGGCCGAGGACGACGTCCGGTTTGGGGAATCGCGTCAGAACGCCGTCCTTGACCATTGCGTCGGCACCGCGCAGCACTTCCTCGGCCGGCTGTCCGATGAATACGAGCGTCCCGTGCCATCGATCCTTCGAATTCGCGAGAAGCGTGGCCGCGCCGATCCACGAAACCATGTGAACGTCGTGGCCGCATGCGTGCATTACGCCGACGGTTTGCCCGGCGTCATTCTTGGTCGTGACCGTGCTCGCGTATGCCAGGCCGGTCTGCTCCTTGACCGGAAGCGCATCGAGATCGGTCCGCACCCAAACGGTGCGGCCGGTTCCGTTCTTGAGGACGCCGACGATGCCCGTCCCTCCGACGTGCTCGGTCACCTCGTATCCGAGCGGACGGAGCAAAATCGCGAGCCGGGCCGCGGTCTTCTCTTCGTGAAGAGAGAGCTCGGGATTGCGATGCAGATCCATGTAGAGCGAATCGAGGGACGGGTAGAGAGCGTCGAGGCCCGCGAGTTTCGGAGGATCGCCCGCAAAGACCGGCAAGGCATGCAGGAGAAGACCGATGGAGACGAACCGCACGAGATTGCGGATCCAAAAGGAGAACGTCGAGCCGCGAGGGGATATCCGGCCCAGTAGTGACATCGCCGCCTCCGAAATTTGCGAGGACTTTATCGCGTAATCTCGAGCGGCTTGCTGCGGCGAGGAGACTTTGAGGCTGAGTGGGCGAGGGTCGCCCTGAGCCAACCTTTCTTTGCGGCTTCGAGACACCCTGTAAATTTTTGGCCCTCCACGTTCGACCAATCCTCGGAGCGGCTTGCGAGCGAACGTCGGGTTCTACGAGGAGCGCATCCGGCGGCCCGACCGCCGGGCCTCGGGCCTGGCGCATTCGGTACCCCGGCCTCGTCTCTGGTAGTTTCCTCGTTATAAGGTCCGAGGACACAGATGGATCTCATCGATCGGCTGGCAGAGCACAAGACCCTTGGCGGAGCGCCGCGCGAAGAGCTGGCGTGGCTGGTGGCACACGGCACGCTACTCGAATTGAAACCGGGCGACGTGGTGAGCGCCAAGGGGTCGCCGGTGAAATGGCTGACCGTCGTGCTGTCGGGACGCATCGTCATCCGCATCGACCGCGGCGGGGGACTGCGCCAGGTCACGGAATGGAAGGCCGGCGACGTCACGGGCATTCTTCCCTATTCCCGTCTCGTCAGTCCCCCGGGTGATGCGATCGCCGAGGAACCGACGACGATCCTGGTCGTTGAGCGTGAACAACTCCCCGCGCTGATCCGCGAATGTCAGGAAATCACGTCGATTCTCGTGCACAAGATGCTCGATCGCGCCCGGATGTTCACGACGAGCCAGCTGCACGACGAGAAATTGGTCGCCCTCGGCAAACTATCCGCGGGCCTCGCACACGAGCTCAACAACCCGGCGGCGGCGATCGAACGCAGCGCGTCGGTGCTGGGGAACCGCATGGAGGAGCTCGATCGAGCGGCGCGGGCTCTGGGCGAGGCCAGACTCGACGATTCTCAGTTTGCGGCCATCGATGCTGTCCGCCAATCCTGTATGGCCGCGCGCGAGCAGGGAGTCCGGTCGCCCATCGAACAGGCGCACCGCGAGGAGGCGATCGCCGACTGGCTGAGCGACCACGGCCTCGACACGAGCGCAGCGGAACCACTCTCCGAGACGGCCGTGACATTGGAGGCGCTCGACCGGCTGGCCGGCGTCGTCGAGGGGCCCGCGCTGAACGCCGCGCTGCGCTGGGCGGCAGCGGGATGTTCGCTTCGCGTTATCGCGTCGGAAATTCGTGAAGCCTCCTCGAGCATCTCCGGCCTCGTCGTGGCAGTCAAAGGCTTCACGCACATGGATCAAGCGGCTGCGGCCGAACCGGTGGATCTCACGCACAGCCTGGCCAACACGGTCGCCGTGCTCAAGTCGAAGGCGCGGAGCAGGTCGATCGCCGTGGCCGTCGAGATCGAGCCCGACCTTCCGCGCGTGCGTGGCTTCGCGGGCGAGCTCAACCAGATCTGGGCGAATCTGATCGACAACGCTCTCGACGCGGTTCCCGCCGACGGCCGTATCGACGTGCGGGCGAACCGCGAGGGCAAATGCATCGTGGTGCGGGTCGTCGACAACGGGAAAGGCATTCCCCCCGAAATCCGCGACCGCATCTTCGAGCCCTTCTTCACCACCAAGCCACAGGGACAGGGCACGGGATTGGGCCTCGACATCGTCCGCCGCCTCGTCCGCAACAACGACGGGCAGATCTCATGCGAGTCGCGGCCGGGCCACACCGAGTTCCGGGTCAGTCTGCCGGTCGCCGAGACGGAGCCCGGCGCGGCCGGAGGAGGCGCATGAACAAGCCCGTCGTCCTTGTCGTGGACGACGACCCTCAGGTTCTGGCCGCCGTGCGCCGAGACCTGCGCTCCCGCTATCGCGAGAACTACATGGTCATGAGCGCGGCCTCGGGGCAGGAGGCGCTGGAGACCATCCGGGAGCTGAAGAGCAGGGGAGACTCGCTGGCGATGGTGATCAGCGATCAGCGCATGCCAGGCATGGTGGGCGGCGAGTTGCTGGCGAAATCGCGCGAGCTGTACCCCATCGCGCGGCGCGTCCTGCTGACCGCTTACGCCGACATCGATGCAGCCGTCCGAGCGATCAACGAGGCGCATCTCGATCACTATTTGTCCAAGCCCTGGGATCCGCCCGAGGAACGTCTCTTCCCGGTCGTGGACGATCTGCTCGACTCGTGGCAGGCCGAGTATCTGCCCGAGGCGAAGGGGCTGAGGCTCATCGGACACCAGTGGTCTCCGCGTTCGCACGCGATCAAGGACTTCCTGGCGAGCAACCTGATTCCGTATCGGTGGCTCGACGTCGAGCGAGACTCGGACACGCGCGCAATCCTCGAGGCGGCCGGCGTGGGCGGGGACGGGCTTCCGGCGCTTCTT
Organism: Thermoanaerobaculia bacterium; assembly: GCA_036518075.1. GTDB lineage: Bacteria > Acidobacteriota > Thermoanaerobaculia > UBA5066 > Gp7-AA6 > DATDNV01. Next base: position 3,255 of record DATDNV010000317.1, on the reverse strand, counting down.
TTCGAGGACGGATCGGTGTTGCGCAACCCCGAGCCCCGCCAGGTCGCCGAACGACTCGGCCGATCGCTCTCGGCCGCCTTCGACGTCTATGACCTCGTGATTGTCGGCGCCGGTCCGGCAGGCCTCGCGGCGGCGGTGTACGGAGCGTCGGAGGGATTGCGAACGCTGCTGCTCGACCGGCACGCGCCGGGCGGCCAGGCGGGCTCGAGCGCTCGGATCGAGAACTATCTCGGTTTTCCGGCCGGAGTCAGCGGAAGCGAGCTCACTCGCCGCGCTCTGACGCAGGCGCAGCGGCTCGGCGCCGAGTTTGTCGCGCCGCTCGAGGTCACCCGAGTCTCGATCGACGCGGGATACAAACGCCTCACGTTCGCCGACGGCCGCGAGCTCGTGACGCGGACGATGCTGGCCGCCACCGGCATGTTCTATCGCGAGCATCCTGCGCCCGGCATCGCGGAACACACGGGCGCGGGCGTGTACTACGGCGCCACGACGGAAGGCCCGGTGTTCAGCGGGCTCCGCGTGATCGTCGTCGGCGGAGGCAACTCCGCGGGCCAGGGCGCAATGTACCTGGCGCGCTACGCAAAAGAGGTGCAGATCGTGATCCGCCGCAACTCCTTGCGCGACACGATGTCGCACTACCTCATCGATCAGATCGAGAAGACGCAAAACATTCGAGTCCTGCCCTGCACGGAGGTCGAACGGGTCGAGGGCGAGGGCCGAGTGGAGCGCGTGATCCTCAAGTCAGCGGCCGACGGGCCGTCCCGCGTGGAGGACGCGCACGCGCTCTTCGTCTTCATCGGCACCAATCCGCGAAGCGACTGGCTGCCTCTCAACGTGCTGCGCGACGCCAAGGGATTCGTCCTCACCGGACGGGATGTCATCGCGGCCGAGGCGTACGCGCGCGTCTGGAAGGAGTCCCGTGAGCCGCTGCCGCTCGAAACGAGCGAGCCCGGCGTGTTCGCCGCCGGCGACGTTCGGGCCGGCGCGATGAATCGAGTCGCGTCAGCGGTCGGAGAAGGCTCGATGGTCGCGCGCCTCGCGCATGATTACCTGGCGTTGACGTGAGTGGGAAGCACATAGCAAAGAAGCTTCCCGCTACCCGCCACCCGCTACCTGTTATCGTTCCTTCAACTACTGCGACACGATGTTCAGCAGATGACGGGAGCCCATGACTCCGCCCGCGGCCGGCTCGCGGTTCTTTCGCTCGCGGCCCTCGGTGTCGTGTACGGGGACATCGGGACGAGCCCTCTCTACGCGCTCCGCGAGTCCCTGGGCCCCGAGCACCGGCTCGCGCTCACGCAAGAGAACGTCCTTGGCATCCTCTCTCTGATCGTCTGGTCCATCGTCCTCCTCGTCGCGGTCAAGTACGTCACGATCATCCTCCACGCCGACAACGACGGCGAAGGCGGCATCCTCGCGCTCACGACGCTCGTGAACCGGTGCCTCAAGCGCGAAGACCCGAAGCGCCGCATCGCGGTCATCCTCGGCCTCTTCGGCGCTGCGCTCCTCTACGGCGACGGCCTCATCACGCCGGCGATATCGGTGCTGTCGGCCGCCGAGGGTCTCAAGTCCCAGAGCCCGCGGCTCGAGCCGTTCGTCTTGCCGTTCGCGGTCGTCGTCCTCGTCGCGCTCTTCGCCGTGCAGAAGAAGGGAACCGGCCACATCGGGACCCTTTTCGGCCCCGTGATGCTCGTGTGGTTCGGGGTTCTCTCCGTCGTCGGCGTGCGCGAGATCCTTCGGTTCCCGGGAGTCCTCCTCGCCCTCGATCCGTCGCACGCGGTTCGTTTCTTTCTCCAGAACGGACTCAAGGGTTTCTTCGTCCTCGGCTCGGTCGTCCTCGCTGTGACCGGCGGCGAGGCTGTCTACGCGGACATGGGGCATTTCGGCGCCCGACCGATCCGCGTCGCGTGGTTCGGCCTCGTCATGCCGGCCCTTCTCCTCAACTACTTCGGCCAGGGCGCGCTCATCCTGCGGGAGCCCGCCGCCCTCGAGAACCCGCTCTTCGCGATGGTACCGGCCTGGGGGATCCTCCCGATGGTCGCGCTCGCGACCGCGGCCACGGTGATCGCCTCGCAAGCCCTCATTTCGGGCGTCTTCTCGATCACGCATCAGGCGATCCAGCTGCGTTTCCTGCCGCGCCTCAAGGTCCTCCACACGTCGGCGACCGAGCGCGGGCAGATCTATCTTCCGATGATCAACGCGTGTCTGCTCGTGGGATGCGTTTTCTTTGTCCTGTCGTTCGGCTCATCCAGCCGACTCGCCGGCGCCTACGGCGTCGCCGTGACCGCCACGATGCTCCTCACGACGCTTCTCTACACGGTGCTTCTTGCGGGCCGCGGCGGCGTCGCCGCGTGGAAGATCGTCCTGTTCGCGGCCGTCTACCTGACGATCGAGGGCGCTTTCCTCGGCGCGAACCTCGCGAAGATCGGGCACGGCGGCTGGATCCCGATTCTCCTCGCCGCGGGGATCTACAGCCTCATGGCGACCTGGAAGCAGGGCCAGAGGATCCTGGTCGAGACGCTCCGGCGCACCTGGGCGGCCCTCGCGAGGCCGATCGAGGAGTACATCCGCGATTCCCGCGTGCAGGCGCTGCCGCGGATCGACCATCCCGCGGCGTACCTGGAGCGTTTCCGCGATCTGCTTCCGCCGTCGCTCTATCTCAACTGGATGCACAACCGCGCGCTGCACAACCCGATCCTCCTCCTCACGGTCGAGACGGCGGACGTCCCGCGCGTCCCCGAGGAGGAGCGCCGGAGCGTCAAGACTCTCGGGGAGGGCGTCTTCCGAATCCTCCTCCGGTGGGGATTTATGGAAGAGCCGGACGTGCCGGAGGGTCTCCGCGGACTGGTTCTCGACGGCAAGGAGATCGATCCCCAGGCCGTCAGCTACATACTCGGCCGCGACGTCCTCATCTCCACGGACAAGCCGAGCGACATGGCGCGCTGGCGCGAGCGGCTCTTCGCGTGGATGCGCCGGAACGAGGCCCGCGCGACGGCGTTCTACCGCATTCCGCCGACCCGCGCGATCGAGTTTGGGATCCAGGTAGAAATTTGAGGAGCAGGAAGCAGGAAGCAGGAAGCAGGAAGCAGGAAGCAGGAAGCAGGATAAGAGATAAGTACTGATTATATCAGATCTGGTATAGGCTCGCGACCCGCTACTTGCCCCTTCTTCTAACCTCCGCAACGGAACGTATCTCGTACCGCGTCGATTGCTTTCCAGATCGATCCATCGCGCGGCTCGAGCGACATCCCGAAG
>DATDNV010000316.1:0-2746 GCA_036518075.1 Thermoanaerobaculia bacterium | reverse complement strand
ATCCGGCGGAAGTAATCGAAACACCCGCGCTCCATCTGCGTCGTCAGCTCCTCGACGAAATAAGACCCACCCAAGGGATCGATCGTGTTGGCGACTCCGGACTCGTGCGCGATGACCTGCTGCGTCCGCAGCGCCAGCTTGACGGCGAAGTCGGTCGGCAGCGCCAGCGTCTCGTCGAGCGAGTTGGTGTGGAGCGAATTGGTGCCTCCGAGAACGCCCGCGAGCGCCTGGATCGCCGTGCGCACGACGTTGTTGTAGGGCTGTTGCGCGGTCAGCGAGCACCCTGCCGTCTGCGTGTGGAAGCGGCACATCCAGGAGCGCGGGTCTTTCGCGCCGAAGCGCTCCCGCATCGTCTTGGCCCAGACTCGCCGGGCCGCCCGGAACTTCGCGATCTCCTCGAAGAAATCGTTGTGCGAGTTGAAGAAGAAGGAGAGCCGCGGCGCGAACTCGTCGACCGGGAGCCCGGCGTCGATACCGAATTGGACATACTCGACGCCGTCCCGAAGGGTGAACGCGAGCTCCTGGAGCGCGGTCGAGCCGGCCTCGCGGATGTGATAGCCCGAAATCGAGATCGTGTTCCAGCGAGGAACGTGCTTCGCGCAAAACGCGAATTGATCGGTCACGAGCCGCATCGAAGGCCGCGGCGGAAAGATGTACTCCTTCTGCGCGATGTATTCCTTCAGGATGTCGTTCTGGAGCGTGCCGCCGACCTCGCTCCAGGGAGTCCCCTGCTTCTCGGCCACCGCCAGATACATCGCGAGCGCGATCGGAGCGGTCGAGTTGATCGTCATCGAGGTCGTGACGCGGCCCAGATCGATGCCGTCGAACAGGACCTCCATGTCGGCGAGCGAGTCGATGGCGACTCCGCATTTCCCGACCTCTCCCTTCGCCATCTCGTGGTCCGAGTCATAGCCGTACAGCGTCGGCAGGTGAAAGGCGGTCGAGAGTCCTGTCTGCCCGTGGTCGAGCAGGTAATGAAAGCGCTCATTCGTCTGTTTCGCGGTGCCGTATCCCGCGAACTGGCGCATCGTCCAGAGCTTTCCGCGGTAGCCCGTCGGGTGCACGCCTCGCGTGAACGGATATTCGCCCGGCCAACCGAGGTCCCGCTCCGGATCGAAGGCCGCGATGGAGTCCGGCCCGGCGAGCGGGTCGACCGGCGCACCCGAGACGGTGGAGAAATCCTTTTTCCACGGAGGAGTCTTAGCGAACGCCTCGCGATTCTTCCTCTCCCACTGCTCCCGTCCGCGGCGTGTGCCTTCCGGCACCGTCGGATCGATCTTCTTGTCCGAAGCCATTGGCTCCTCCGATCGAAAGGATAACCGTTCCGGCGGCGCTGGCCAATCCCGGCATAAATCCTGCAGCCACGCTATCGGTGGCCCCGGTCTGGACCCGAGCGGCCGCCCAAAAAGGAGGCTTCTCATGCGGAAAAGACTGGGGATTCTGTTTGCCATCGCCGCCGCTGCGGCCATCACGGTTGCTTGCGGTGCGTCCGACGCTGGCATCACGACGAAGGTGAAGGCGAAGATCGCCGCCGATCGGGAGGTCACGAACTCCGATCGAATTGAAGTGACGACTCAGGACAAGGTCGTTACGTTGTCGGGAACGGCGGACAGCCAGGCCTCGAAAGAGCGCGCGGAGACGCTTGCGAGGAGCACGGAAGGGGTCACCAACGTCATCGACAACCTGACCGTTGCCGGAGCCTCGGCGAGCAACATGGCTGGAAACCCGCCGGCCGAAGGCGCTAACCCGTCCGCCGAGGGCGCGCCGGCTGCATCCGGATCGACGAACCCGGTCTCGGAAGCGGCTGGAAAGGTCGCCGAAAAGGTGGATGACGTTGCGATCACGAGCGCCGTCAAGGCGAAGCTGATCGGCGACAGCGACGTCGCGGCTCGGAAGATCGACGTCGATACCAAGGACGGCGTGGTCACGCTCAAGGGCACCGTCTCGAGCGAGCAGGAGAAAGACAAAGCTCTCCAGATCGCGCGCAACACGAAGGGCGTCCAGCGAGTGGAAGATCAGTTGATGGTCCGAAGCTCGTAGCTGGAAGGAGCGAGGAGCAGGGAGCAAGAAGCAAGAAGGAACACGGGCGGGACACGGGGTCACCGCTTCCGCCTCCAGCTCCCTGATTAGGAGTAGAAGATGAGAAAAGTGTCTGTGCTTCTCGTGGTCGCCGCCATCGCATTGACTCTCGCCTGCGAGTCGAGCGCCGATCTGGTGGCGAAGGTGAAGTCGGAGATTTCCAATGACCGCTCGATCACGAGTGCATCGCAGATTGATGTCTCCGCCAAAGGAAGGATCGTCACACTGACCGGAACCGCCGAGAGCGCTTTCGCCAAAGAACTGGCGGTCGAGATCGCGAAGAAGACCGAGGGCGTCTCTGCGGTTGTCGACAAAATGGTCGTCCGCGAGCCTCAGCAGGCGGTCATGCCGAATACGGGCGCGAGCAGCGAGCCCGGGGCCGCGGTTCCCGACGACGCCACGATCACCTCAACGATCCAATCGAAACTCCAAACCGACCAGCGAGTCGCCGGGGCGAAGATCGAGGTCGAGACCCGGCTCGGAGTCGTGACCCTTTCGGGAACGGTGAAAAGCGAGTCGGTCAAGCGCGACGCGATGCAGATCGCGCAGGATACGCCCGGAGTCGAGAAAGTCGAAGACCAGCTGACGGTGAAGACGTCATAGGAAGGAGCGAGAAGCAGGGAGCAAGAAGCAAGGAGTGGCCCCGAAGGTCGCTTCTGGTTCCCTT
>DATDNV010000315.1:0-4048 GCA_036518075.1 Thermoanaerobaculia bacterium | reverse complement strand
ATCAGACTCCGACCTCCGCGATGGCGCCTCCCCGGCCTCCGGAAGTCTCGGTCGTCGACACCTCGCCCACGTCGGCGGACGCAAGGCTCGAGTTGACTCCGCTGCAGCAGAGCGAATCCGAGGGCCCGCGCGTCTTCCCCGCCTCCGTCGTTCAGACCGGGGGGCACCGCCTCAAAGTTTCGCGGTCGCGCGGTTTCTCCGTTGCCTCGACCCAGACGTCGCCCGCGCTCAGCGTGACGCCCGAGGAGAGACGAAGCGTCGAGAGCTCGAGGTTCGAGGCTGGAATCGCCCGAATCGAAGCCGAACGGCTCGAAGCCCACGAGCTCGCGGCGGACCAGTTTTCCGAGGCTCGAGTTCGCGAGAGGGAAGGAGAGGCCTTGTTCCGCAGCGCGAGCTACGCGCAGGCTCTGGAGGCGTTCGACCGCGCCGCGGGTCTCTATCGGGTCGCGGAAAACATCTCCCGGGAGCGGCGCGTCGAGAGGGTCAAGATCGCTTCCGACTGATCGGCAAGCGGCTCAGCGGCAGGCCTTGGCGGGGACGACTTCTCCGCTCGCATCCCTGCGCAAACAAGATAGTCTCCCGCCTCGGGCCGGCGGCGCCCCGGGGAAGACCCGATCGGTCTCACGCCGGGCGTTCGCGGCCGCAGGAGGGACCAGATCATGAAGTCCCGGCGTGTCGGTTTCGTCGGATTCCTTTCTTGGGCGGGAGGGCTCGCGGCCATCCTCGGCCTCGCTCTTCTCGAGCCGAAGGCTTCGGGGCAGACGGGGAGCTCCCCTACGCCGAACGCATCGGCCGAGACTCGGCGGGTTTTGGATCCCTCCAACCGCGATTCGGCCTGCAAGCCTTGCGACGATTTCAACACCTACGCCAACGGCGGATGGCTCAAGAAGAACCCGGTGCCGCCCGAGTACTCGCGGTGGGGCACCTTTTCCGAGCTGACCGAGAGAAATCGGGAGGCTCTTCGAAAGATTCTCGAGAGACTGTCGACCCAGCCGAACGCGCCCGGCTCCGACGAGCAGAAGCTGGGTGACTTCTATTCGAGCTGCATGGACGAAGCGGCGGTCGAGGCTGCGGGGAAGAAGCCGATCGAGCCCGAGCTCGAGCAGATCGAGAAGATCGGCAGTCTCGAGGAGCTCGAGTCCGAGGTCGCTCGTCTGCAGCGGCGCGGTGTCAACGCGCTCTTCAACTTCGGTTCGCAACAGGATCGCAAGAACTCCAGCGAAGTGATCGCCGGAGCGTTCCAGGGCGGTCTGGGGATGCCCGATCGCGACTACTACACGAAGGCCGACGAAAAGTCGAAGACCCTGCGCGATCAGTACGTCGATCACGTCCAGAAGATGTTCGGCCTGCTCGGCGATCCACCCGAAAAGGCGGGGGCCGAGGCGAAGAGCGTTCTCTCGATCGAGACGATGCTCGCCGAGGCTTCGATGACGCGCGTCGAACGCCGCGATCCGGACGCCACCTATCACCGGCTCGAAATGGACAAGCTCAAGACGCTGACCCCGAATTTCTCTTGGGTCGCCTATTTCCGGGACGTCGAGGCCCCCGCGATCTCCGCGATGAACGTCGGCCAGCCGAAATTCTTCGAGACGCTGAACGCGCAGCTGACGGCCGTGCCGCTCTCCGACTGGAAGACGTACCTGCGCTGGCACCTCGTCCACGCGGCCGCGCAGGGACTCTCCTCCGGTTTCGTTCAGGAGGATTTCCGCTTCTTCGCCCAAACGCTCCAGGGAACCAAGGAGATCCAACCGCGATGGAAACGGTGCGTTCAGTCGACCGACGCACAGCTGGGGTTTGCGCTCGGACGGCTCTACGTGCGCGAGTACTTTCCTCCGGAGGCCAAAGCGCGGGCCGACCGAATGGTGAAGGATTTGATCGCAGCGTTGCGCGACGACCTCGCGGCGCTCCCGTGGATGGGGCCCGACACGAGGAAGGCGGCGCTCGAAAAGCTCAACGCGTTCACTCCCAAAATCGGCTATCCGGACAAGTGGCGCGACTACTCCAGCCTTTCGGTCGTGCGGACGTCCTTCGCGGCGAACGTGTTTAGCGGAAATCTCTACGAGACCGCGCGCGACCTCGCGAAGATCGGAAAGCCGCTGGATCGAACGGAGTGGGTGATGACCCCTCCCACCGTCAATGCGTACTACAGCGCCCCGCGAAACGAGATCGTCTTCCCGGCGGGGATTCTCCAGCCTCCCTTCTTCAACGCCAGCGCGGACGACGCCGTCAACTACGGCGGGATCGGCGCGGTCATCGGCCACGAGATGACGCACGGCTTCGACGACCAGGGGCGAAAGTTCGACGCTTCGGGCAACCTGAAGAACTGGTGGACGCCGGAGGACCAAAAGAACTACGAGGCCCGGGCGGACTGCGTCGAGAAACAGTTCGACGCCTACGTCGTCCAGGGAGATTTGCACGAGAACGGCAAGCTCGTTCTCGGCGAATCGATTGCCGACCTGGGAGGGCTCACGATCGCCTACAGGGCGTACCAGAAGAGCCTCGCCGGCAAACCGCACCCGGCGCCCATCGACGGCCTGACTCCGGAGCAGCGGTTCTTTCTCTCCTATGCGGGGGTGTGGGCGGAAAACATCCGGCCCGAGGCGGAACGCCTGATGGTCACCGTCAATCCTCATCCCCTCGACCGGTTTCGGGCGATCGCGGCCCCATCGAACATGCCCGAGTTCGCGCAAGCTTTCGGCTGCAAGGCGGGGAACCCGATGGTGAGAAACCAGAGGTGTCAGATCTGGTGAGGGCGACGGACGGGCGGGCTGCTCCGTAGAAAAGCGGGGCCGCTCGCTCGGCGGATCGCACAGCCGCCCGGAGGGCTATCCTTACTGGAGATGTACAACGACTTTTACCGCTTTCGGGAGTCCCCCTTCAACATCACGCCTGATCCACGCTTTCTCTTCTTCTCCGACAAGCACCGCGAGGCCTTCAACCACATCCTCTTCGGAATTCGGGAGCGAAAAGGGTTCATTCAGATCACGGGGGAGGTCGGCGCGGGGAAGACGACCGTCTGCCGCGCGATCCTGGGGGAACTGTCCTCCCAGTTTCGCACCGCCCTGATCCTGAATCCGCTTCTGACGAGCGCGCAGCTCGTCCGGTCCATCCTGATCGAGCTCGGTGAGAAACCCAAGAAGCTCGATCGGGTCGGCTATCTCGAGCGGCTGAACGCGTACCTTCTCGACCAGGCAACCCAGGGAAACGACGTCGTGCTGTTCATCGACGAAGCGCAGGATCTGAGCACGGAGCTGCTCGAGGAAGTCCGCCTCCTCTCCAATCTCGAGACCGACCAGCGAAAGCTCCTGCAGATCGTGTTGATCGGACAGCCCGAGCTGCGCGAAAAGTTGAACGAGCGAAACCTGAGACAGCTCCGTCAGCGCATCACGGTCCGGTACCATCTGACGCCCCTTTCCCGCGAAGAGACGGAGCGTTATGTCGTCCACCGACTCCGGGTGGCGGGCGCGACCGACGGCCATCCGACATTCACTCCATGGGCCATGTGGGCCATCCACCGCTACTCGCGCGGAGTTCCCCGACTGATCAACGCGATCTGCGACAAGGCGCTCCTCTACGGTTTCGTGAACGGGACCGATCACTTCACGGCGCGACGCATCCGTCAGGCTGCGCGAGAGCTCGAAGGGCAGGTCGCATGAGCCTGATCGACGAAGCCCTGAAGCGGGCCCAGGCGATGGACCGGGCCGCGCCCGAGCGGCCTTCCCCCTGGACGCCGACCCACTTGCCGGATCGCCGTCCGAGAACGCATCGGGCGGTCGCCATCGCGGCGGGTCTGATTTCCCTGGCGCTGATCGTGTTTGGAGTCTGGCGAGGTCTTCCGAAGAGAGCCGCTTCCGTCCCGGTCGCGGCCGCTGCGGCTCGGCCCGCCGCTGCCACCGTTGCTCCGGCGGAGGCAGCCGCCATCCCGCCTTCCGAAACCGTCGTGGTCGCGCCGCCGCCGCGGGGAATCTCGGACCCGCGAACGGTGAGCGTTCCCTCCGAACTGCCCGTCACCGACCGGCGGGCTGCGAAAGCACCTTCTTCGGGTCTC
>DATDNV010000314.1:0-3155 GCA_036518075.1 Thermoanaerobaculia bacterium | reverse complement strand
GTGGCCGGCCTCGATCATGAACGATGCGCGCTAAAACGCCGTCGACGCGAGGGAGCGCGCTCTTCCTGGCCGCTCTCGCCCTTCCGCTCGCCGCCGCCGGCGAAAGTCTGACTCCGCCGATCGCTTCCTACGAGATTTCGTGCCGGCTGGACGCCGAAAAGAAGACGATCGAGGGGACCGAGCTGCTGACCTGGACCAACCGGACGACGAAGCCCGCGGCGACGCTCCAACTCCATCTCTATCTCAACGCCTTCCGAAACACGCGCTCGACCTTCTGGCGGGAGTCGGGCGGAATGGCCCGGTCGTCCCGCCTGCCCGAATCCTGGGGCTACGTCGAGATCACCCGGATGACGCTCGAGGACAACACCGATCTTCTTCCCGTGCTCGCCTACCTCGCCCCCGACGACGGCAACATCGACGACCGCACGGTCGCGGAGGTGCGGCTGCCCCGGCCTGTCCTGCCGGGAGGCTCGATTCGGGTCGCGCTCGACTTTCGCTCGAAACTGCCGCGCGTGTCCGCGCGCACCGGGTTCAAGGGCGACTTCTTCCTCGTCGCGCAATGGTTCCCCAAAGTTGGCGTGCTCGAAGAGAAGGGATGGAATTGCCACCAGTTTCACGCGTGGAGCGAGTTTTTCTCCGACTTCGGCGACTACGACGTTTCCATCGACGTTCCCGCGCGCTATCGCGGCAAGGTCGGCGCGACCGGCCACCAGACCGAGGAGCGCGCGTCGGCCGGCGGCGACCGGATCATCTACCGCTTCAAACAGGAGAGCGTGCACGACTTCGTCTGGACCGCGCAGCCCGACTACCTCGTTCTCAAGGACCACTTCCACGAAGCGGGCCTGCACGACGTCGACCTGACGCTCCTGCTCCAGCCGGAGCATTCGGGCCAGGCGGCCCGACATTTCCGAGCCGCCAAGACCACGCTCTCTTATTACGGCCGGATCCTCGGCGCCTATCCGTACGACACGCTCACGATGGTCGATCCGCCCTGGGGAGCCCGCGGCGCCGGCGGCATGGAGTATCCGACCTTCATCACCTGCGGCACGCACGTCTCCGCACCAACGGTCGTGCGCAGTCCCGAAGAGGTGACGGTCCACGAGGCCGGACACCAGTTCTTCTACGGCCTTCTCGCCAACAACGAATTCGAAGAGCCCTACCTCGACGAGGGATTCAACACGTATATGACGAACCGAGTGCTCGCCGCCGGCTTTGGCGCCGACCACCCGGAGATCTCGATCTTCGGCCTGTACTTTCCGCTGGGAATCGAGATGCGCGATCCGGTCGACGGAAACCGCCGCTTCTTCGTCCGCGCGACACAGGACATCCACGCCGGACCGAGTTGGAAAGTCCGCGACCGCGCGACCTACGGATCCATGACCTACTCGCACACCGCGCTCGCGCTCGCCACGCTCGAGCGGCTCCTGACGACCAACGTGATGGACCGCTCGCTCCGCCTCTACGCCGATCGCACCCGATTCCGTCACCCGCGCATCGGAGATTTCATCGCCGCCGTCAACGACACGACCGGCAAGGACTGGACCTGGTTTTTCGACCGCACGTTCTTTTCCTCCGGCTCGGTCGACTACGCGGTGGATGAGGTCACGAGCGAGCCGTCGCGGGTCTCGCGCGGGCTGTTCGAGAAGGACGGCAAGCTCACCGAGGGGCCGCCTTCGCCCGGCGACAAGGTCCGCGGCTACGACAGCGTCGCGCTGATCGTCCGCAACGGCGAGGCCGCCTTGCCCGTCGACATCCTCCTGCGGTTCGAGGGAGGCAAGACCTATCGGACAGAGTGGGACGGAGTCGCGCGCTGGACGCGCCTCAAGACCTATCAGGGGCCAAAGCTCCTGGAGGCGGTCGTGGATCCGGATGAAAAGATCCTCCTGGACACCGACCGCTACAACAACGGACGCCTGCTCGAGGCCGATCGCCGCGCGGCGACCCGCTGGACCTCGCGCGCCGTGTTCTGGGCCCAGAATCTGCTCGACTTCCTGACGGTGGCCTGGTGAGCGCGCGCCACGCCGCCGGATGCTTCGCGCGCGGCCTCGCGCTATCGCTTTCGAAGCCCTATCTCGCCGTCTCGCTCTGGCTCACGCAGCTGCTTCTCGCCGCGGTTCTCATTCTTCCGATCTCCAACACGCTGCATGATCTGCTCGATCACTCCTCGACCGGAAGCCGGATGGTCGCGTATCCGGAGTACGGATGGTGGGAGACCTTCCAGCGCGCACACCCGGACCTCCTCGGCGATTTCCCCAAAGTGGCGACCGACCTGCTCACGGCCGAGGGGGCAAAACTCCAGCAGCTTGCGGGTGTTCGCGGGATCGGCGCGACCGCGGTGTCGCTCGCGATGCTCGCCATCGTGCTGCACGCGTTCTCCCTCGGGGGGGTATTGGGGACTCTCCGTGAGCCTCAGGCCTCGCTCGTGACCTTCGGACGGGAGGGCATGCGCCGGTTCCCCGCATTTCTGATCTTCACCTTCGCCGCGCTTGCGGGGGCCGCCGCCGTGTACCGATGGGTCTTCCTCGAGACCGGAAGAGTCCTGAACCCCCGACTCCAGGAGCTCGACACCGAGCGGACCGCGCTCCTCGTCACCGGGCTGCGCGTTCTCGCGCTGCTGCTCTCGCTGGCTGCCGTCAAGCTGCTCGCGGACTCCGTGCGAACCGTCTGGGTCGCGCGGCCCGATCTGCCGCCCGTTTCGCGGTTCTTCACCGGAATCGGCGGATTCCTCTCGCGCCCTCTGCGCCTGCTGGGCGTGCTTCTCTATTACGCCCTCACCACGGCGGTGCTGTACCTGATCTGGCTCCTGGCGGACCCGCCGGCCGGCGGCGAGGCCCGCTTCGCGCTCGCACCCCTGATTTTGACGCAGCAGATCTTCGTTTTCGTGCGACTCCTCGTCAAGGTGGGCTACTACGCCGGCATCACCGAAGCGCTCACGCGCGCTCCGAAGCCGGAGTACTCGTACGTCGCTCCCGCGCCGGAGGGGCCGACGGCGGCTCTGCCCGCCGAGTCAGGGCCGGCCTCCGGAACCACAATATAGATATTGTTGGTCGGGCCGGCTCCGAGTCAGCGGCGCCCGGACCGGGTCACGAAAGCCCGCTCGATCGGACGGCCGGCGGGATCCACGCGCACCTGATAGACGAAGGGCTCGCGGCGGA
>DATDNV010000313.1:0-2379 GCA_036518075.1 Thermoanaerobaculia bacterium | reverse complement strand
CTTAGCAAATTTTACAAACCGATCCACCCCCGATGCCTGTACCACTGCCAGGTCTGTGCCAGACCGTCCTCTAAAGGTATCGGGGCTGGAAGATTAAGATCCTGCCGGAGCGGAAGGCCGTCGCAAAGCCAGTCCCCGGCCAGGATTTCGCGCGCCTTGTCGGCGTTGAAGGGGCGCGATCGGCGGGTGGCCGCCTCGTTGATGGTTTCGAGGAGACCGGCCGTCCGTAATATCAGATTCGGTATAGGAAGGAGCCGGGCGGGAGGATTCCGGAGACGAGCGATCGCGCTGCAGAGGTCTCGGATCGAGATCGCGATCGGGTCGCAAAGGAAGGTCGTGCGACCCGCGACGGAACGGCTGCTGGCGGCACGCGCGATCGCCAGACCCGCCTGTTCCGCGAAAATGATCTGGACTCGGCTGCGGCCCGCCGGCACCGGGAGGAGTCCTTTCGCGGCTGACCGAAACATCAGAAGAAGTCCCCGATCTCCGGGTCCGTAGATGACCCCGGGCCGGATGACGAGCCAGAGTCCCTTCCACGACCGGGCGACGGCTTCCTCCCCTTCCCGCTTCGAGATTCCGTACCAGGACACGGGCTGCGGGGCGTCGAGTTCGGTGACCGGACGGCCGTCGCGCGCGGGACCGGCCGCCGCCTGGCTCGACACGAAAACGAAGCGCGCATTCGGACAAACACGCCTTCCCCACTCGACGAGATTCTGCGTCGCCCGGGCGTTGCCTTCGCGGTACTCGTCGAGCTTGCGAGCCTTCACAACGCCCGCGACGTGGACGATCGCTTCGCAGCCGGCGAGGGCCGTTGAGAGATCGGTGCCGCCCGAGAGGTCGCCCTGTATCGGCACGAGCGGCAGCTTGCCGAGCCGCTCGAGCCGCGACGCGTCGCCCCGCACGAGCGCGCGCACGTTCCAGCCCTCATCGACGAGCGCCCGGGCGACGTGATGGCCGACGAAACCTGTGGCGCCGGTCAGGAAGACTGTCGGCATGGTGAATTGGCTTTAAAGATATCGCCTTCGTCGTCTGTCATCCCGCGCGAAGCGAACGACCGGCCGCGGCGGTCGCTGCGCGACCAGGCGGCCGGAAATTTTCCAAACCAGAGCCGAGCACGTTCTGCGAGGGGCCACCCCGTTAGAAACGGTTAATTTGCCCGCGCAGCGGGCCGGTTCAGATGTCTCCTCGTCGTTTCGCTCCTCGGAATGACAGAGTGAGAAACCCTCCCGGAGGTAGAGGCGCGAGTTACCGATCGGCCCACTCGGCGAGGCGGCGCATTCCTTCTTGAACTCGCTCGATCGGCGTGGCGAAAGAGAACCGGATGCAGTGGTCGTCGCCGAAGGCCTCGCCAGGCACGGCGGCGACGTGGGCCTCCGCGAGAAAGCGCTCGCAGAAGGCGGCGGATCCGGGGACCTTCTTGCGCGGGTAAAGCTTCGAGACGTCGGCGAAGGCGTAGAAAGCGCCTTCCGGCCAGGGCACGCGAACGCCCGGCACGCTCTCGAGCCCCTTCACCATCGCCTCGCGGCGACGTACGTACTGCGAAAGCATCTCTGCCACCGACTGCTCGGTTCGGACGGGATCGTTGAGTGCGGCCAGCACGGCGGCCTGCGAGATGGAGGAGGCATTCGACGTCGAGTGGCTCTGATAGTCCGCCATCGCTTTGACGAGCTCCTTGGGACCCACCGCCCACCCGAGGCGCCATCCCGTCATCGAGTAGGTCTTCGACGCGGCGCCGGTGATGACCACTCGGTCGCGGTGCCGCTGGGACCGCGCCGCAGAGACGTGCTCCCGACCGTTGTAGAGGAAACGGTCGTAGGTCTCGTCGAAGATCAGAAACGCGCCGTTGGCCGCGCACCAGTCGAGGATCTTCGAGATCTCGGCCTCTTCCGCCACGGCGCCGGTCGGATTGTTGGGAGAGTTCACGATCACACCGCGCGTCTTTGGCGTCGCATGGCGCGAGAGCGCGTCCGCCGTCGGCTTCCAACCGGACGCGATCTCGGTGGGAATGAAACGCGGCGTGGCCCCAGCCAGACGCACCATGTCCGGAAAGGAGACCCAGTACGGGGAAAAGATCGCGACCTCGTCCTCGTCGTCGAACAGCGCCTGGCAGACATTGAAGACCGCCTGCTTCGCCCCGGCGGTGACGAGCACGTTCTCGCGCGAGAAGTCCGCGGCGTCGCGGGCCTTGAAGCGCGCGGCAATCGCATCTCGCAACAGGGGATCGCCGGCCACGTCGGTGTACTTGGTCTTGCCCGACTGGATCGCCATGCATCCCGCCCGCCCGACGAAATCCGGAGTGGCGAAGTCCGGCTCCCCGAGGCCGAAGTCGACCACGTCGACTCCCGAGGCGGCGAGCGCTTTCGCCGCCCTTCCCACGGC
>DATDNV010000312.1:0-4145 GCA_036518075.1 Thermoanaerobaculia bacterium | reverse complement strand
GGGATCTGCTCCGTCGGTTCATGCGAGGGTAGATTCCTCGGCGCTGCGCTCCTCGGAATGACAGGGATAACGGGTCCAGGTTCGAAGTTCAAGGTTCGAAGTGGAAATGATCAAATGCACCCATGCTCCGTGTCGGCCTGACCGGCGGTCTCGCGTCCGGAAAGTCGTCGGTGGCCGGCATCCTGCGCGGCCTGGGCGCGGTCGTCTTCGACGCGGACGAGATCGTCAAGGACCTCTACGGCCCGGGCGGCGCGGGCGTCAAAACCGCGCGCGAGCTCTTCGGCGACGCAGTGCTCGACGCCTCGGGAAGGATCGATCGGTCCCGCATCGCGGCGATCGTTTTCGCCGATCCGGCGAAGAGACACGCGCTCGAGGCAAGAATCCATCCCCTGGTCCGGGCCGAAAGGGCGCGGCGATTCGCCGAGGCGGAAAAGAGCGGCGCCGCGGTCGCGGTGGCCGAGGCCTCTCAGCTTCTCGAGTCCAACTCGGAAGGCGACTACGACCGCGTGCTTCTCGTCATTGCGCCCGAGGCGGAGCGGATTCGACGTTGGGAGGCGAAGGGCGGAGATCCGCAGGACGCCAGCCGCCGCATCCGATCGCAAATCTCCCCTTCCGCCGCGTTCGACCGGGCCCACGACGTGCTGACCAACGACGGGACGCTGGAGGAGCTGCGGGAGAAGGTCGTCGCCCTCTGGCAGCGGTGGACCAAGTCTGCGGTCTGAAGTCAGTCCCTGGAGCCGCCCCGGCAGCGGGCGAGGGCCTGAACGGCCTCCGCGGAGTTCTCCCCTCGCACTGCCTGGAGAGTGCCCGCGGCTTTCAGTCTTCCATAAGCCTCGGAAGAGAGCGAATAGAGCGCGCAGGCCTGCTCGAATCGCTCACGCCGCCCAGGAGACGGCAGCGCCTTGCCCATCGTCTCCTCGACATCGCCCATGGCGTAGTACAGCTTCGCGAGCAAGCCGGCCGCCCAGACGTTTGAGGGATCCGCTCCGACGATCGGCTCGTAGAAACGGCGAGCTTCGGCAAACTGCCGTCGAGCCGGTTCGAGCTCTCCCAACTCGCGACGCCTCTCCCCGATGTTGTGATGCCCCATGGCGACTCCGAGCCTCGCGTCTGCGCTCTTGGGGTCCGCCCGTAAGATCGCCTCAAACAGATCAAGCGCCTGGAGCTGCTGCTCCAATGCCGCGCGGTAGTTCTTCTGGCTCTCGTAGAAGCCTCCGAACTCGGTGCGCAGATAGGCCAGATTCCGCCGAAGCTCGATACTCTCAGGATCTTCCGCGAGAAGGGCCTCGTCGACAGCGGCTCCCTCCCGGAAGCTCTTCACTACGCTTTCGGCATCTCCTCTGGCCCACAGCGCGACCGCCGTCAGATAGAGGTTCTGGCCGAGGCTCCGGCGCATCTGCCGGTCGGTGGGCGCGGCGGCGAGCTCCTTCCGAAGGATCGCCGCCTGTTTGAGGAGAGCCTCGTAGGACTCAGTAATCCTGCCTGCGGCATTCAGATGAAAGGCATAGAACTGCCAGGCCTGGGCGAGATCGAGCGCGCGGCCGGCATTTCCCGGGTTGCTTTCCGCGAGCTTGAGCCGCAGCGCGAGGCCCTTCTCCGTCATCGCGACGGCGGCCTGCGCGTCTCCGGTCACTAGCCGGACCCCGCCGACCGCCAAGTATAGGCTAGCGAGCGTCGAAGACTCTGAATCGGTCGCCTTGGCCGAAGCGACGTCGGGTTCCAGCAGAGCGATCCCCTTTCCGTAGCTCGCGAGTGCGCCCCTCATGTCTCCGAGGTTCTGTCGAAACGGGTTGCCCTCCACGTCGCCGACTTTGTGATAAGCCTCGGCGAGCTCGAGGCGCAGCGCTCGATCTCCAGCTGACTCCCGGGCAAGCCCGTCGAGATACTCGAGCGCCCGGCGCACCACCAGGGCGCGGGCCGGTGTCGAGCCCGGCAGGTCCCGGATGGCTTCCTCGAACTCGAAAAGAAACGAGTTGGCGAGCTTTCGCACGTCGTTGAATCGGCGTTGAGCCCGAGCCTCGGCCGCCCGGGCGCGATTGGCCGCGCGGAGCGTCGCGACGACCCCGCCCGTCAACGTGGCGAGAAGGAGCACGGCGGCCGCCAGAAGCGCGCGGTGACGCCGCACGAACTTTCCCGCGCGGTATGCCGCCGTGCCTCGGCGCGCGAGCACCGGGCGCCCCGACAGATGCCGCCGGATGTCTTCGGAGAGCTGCTCGACCGACGTGTAGCGCCGTTCCGGCTCCTTGCGCAGGGCCTTGAGCACGATGGCGTCCAGGTCTCCTCTGAGTCTCCGAGCAAGTCCGGGCCCGCTCTCCGGGCCCGCCCCGGCGAAGGCCGCGGGTCCCTCCTCCCCTCTCGGCCGCGCCGCCGCCGTGCTCGGCTTCTCCGGATCTCGCTCGCAGACGACGCGAAGAAGCTCTTTCGGGTCCGTGTCGGTCAGGTGGTACGGCCGCCGCCTCGCGAGGAGCTCGTAGAGCACGACACCCAGTGAATAGACGTCACTCGCCGTCGTGATCGGTTGGTTCCGAACTTGTTCGGGGCTCGCGTAGTCGGGTGTGAGAACTCGCGCGACCGTGGCGGTCTGGTCGGCGGATTCCAGGCCGCCCTCGGGACTCAACAGCTTGGCGATCCCGAAATCGAGCAGCTTGGGAACGCCTTCTTCCGTGACCAGAATGTTGCTCGGCTTGATGTCTCGATGCACGACGAGGTTGCGGTGCGCATGTTGGACCGCGGCGCAGACTTCGCCGAAGAGCCGAAGGCGCTCCTCGACTGGGAGGCGATGCCGGTCGCAGTAGTCGAGCAACGCCTCGCCTTCCACGAACTCCATGACGAAGTAGGGCTCGCCGTCCTCGGTCGTCCCTCCGTCGAGGAGGCGGGCGATGTTGGGATGATCGAGCAATGCCGAGATCTGGCGCTCACCGCGGAAACGCCTCACCGCGAGCTCGCCCGCCATGCCGGGCCGAATCAACTTGATCGCGGCCAGCTTTTCGAACTCCTCGTCGGCGCGGCGGGCAAGGTAGACCATCCCCATTCCGCCGTGTCCGAGCTCTCGGACAACCTCGTATGTGCCAATCCGTTGGCCGATGCGCGAGGGCGCGTCGCCTTTCTCGAGAGCACTCAGGCCCGGGTGCGCGGAGCGATCCACGAAGCTCCAGGCGCCCTCGGCGGCCTCGGCGAGGGACTTCACCTCCCGCAGCAGAGCCTCGTCGCCCGCGCAGGCGCCCTCGAGGAATGCGGGACGCCGGTCGGGGCTCAAGTCCAGCGCCTCGTCCAGCAGGCTCTTGACCCTCTGCCACCGCTCGGGATCGAGCCCGCTCGCCATGACGGTGTCTATCGAGGGCCGATCTCTCGCCGCAGCCAGGCCCGGGCCGTCCTCCATTCGCGCTTGACGGTCGCGGCGGAGATGCCCTCGACCGCCGCCGTCTCCTCGACCGTCAGCCCGGCGAAGAAACGCAGCTCGACGATCCTCGCCTGACGAGCGTCGAGCTTTGCAAGGTCCAGCAGCGCGGTGTCGAGAGCGAGCAGCTCCGGGTCATGGTCGGGGGATATCGAGACGGCTGGGGTCGCCGTCACGCGGTAGGCGGACGCGCGCTTGGCCGCATGCCGCCTGCGCGCGTGGTCGACGAGGATCCGGCGCATCAGTTGCGCCGCGATTCCAAAGAAGTGAGCGCGGTTGCTCCAGGAGACGGATCGCTGATCCACGAGCCGCAGATAAGCCTCGTGGACGAGCGCTGTCGGTTGGAGCGTATGGTCGGGACGCTCCGCTCGAAGATACCTCGCGGCGAGCCTGCGCAGCTCGTCGTAGACCAGCGGCATCAGCCGCTCCAGGGCTCTTCGGTCTCCGCTGCTCCAGTCCCTGAGAAGGGCCGTGACCTCTCGGGGCTCCGGAAGGGCTGACATGACGACCTCCCCGGAATGGGTCTTGAAGCGGCATTAGAGCACAGGGGCTGAGACGGGCGCACCGGCTTCTGCCCGGGGGGAGACGCCCTTCCATGGGAGGTATTTCGGTGCGCCTGGATCGGTTTGAGCCGCTTTCCTTCCGCATTGCGCGTTTAAGGCAGGAGCTGGAAGCCGTTGCTTCCGGGGGAGGTAGCTCATGAAGACGATGACGCCGCGGGTTGTGGTCGCGTTTCTCTTTGCGGCCG
>DATDNV010000311.1:0-4347 GCA_036518075.1 Thermoanaerobaculia bacterium | reverse complement strand
CTCTCGGCATGTAGTCGAAGGTCACCGAATAGTCCCAGGCACGGAAAGGATCTCCGGGACTTTCGGTGAAATACGGACTTCCGGAAAGCGCCGTCGCGCCGTTGATCGGCGGTAGAAGCACCAGGTAACGGCCCGGGTTATTGATGTAGCCGCCCCCCAGCGTCACCGCGTACTGGTCGTTGGAGAACCAGAAGCGGTTATAGGCCATGAAGCCCAGGAAGTACTGGGATGGCCGATCGCGCGTGCCTCCCGAGCAGCTGACGCCGCCGCCGTATTCGCAGCCGATGTCCAGGGTCAAAGTCGCGGCTCCTTTGTCGAGGAAGTCTCCCGGCAGATCGAGATATTTGAACTGCACGCTGTCATCCGTGTGCACGCGCTTGCGGCCGGGCACGCCCAGCGCGTCCTTGCCGATGTAGTTGTTGCTCGTGACCGACAAAGAACCATTGGGGCGCCAAAGGACCTGCATGCCGACTCCGGGAGAGTCGTTGAACTTCCCGTAGGACTGCCAGCCGTTGACGAACCAGGGCTCGATCTTCAGCTTGTCGCTCGGATAGATCTGGATCCGCACGCCATTGAAGAACCATGGCGTGTTGGAGGAGACATAAGACGGCTGATATGCCCAGTTGTCGAACTGGTAGTAACTGAAGAGGCCGACGTAGGACATGAAGATCCCGGCGTCGACGTTGATGCCCTTCCATTGGTCGATGTGATAACCGCCGTAGGCTTCGGAGATGTACCGGTAGGCGCCGTCGAGGTTCCATTGGCCCACCCCCGTGCTCGCGTCGTTGCGTGGCGTCGTCTGCGAGTACATGCCGAATTGAGTCATCACGCGGCCGCGGACGTTGTGCCAGTTCAGATCGCCTCCGAGACCGAATTGAGTCAGCTGCACCTCGCCCGAACGGAAAATTTCACTCGATCCCGAGATCGTGTGATCCTGAGGGTGATTGAAGTCGTAGACGTAGTCGACGTCAATGCGGACCTCTCCCGTAACGACTCTGCCCTGCAGCGGGAATTCCTTCGAGCGTGGGTTGCCCGTCAGCCAGGTGAAGTCGGCGAATGCGAACGGCTCGGGATTCGGTGATGCTCCGGAACCTCCGGACTCCGCCGTCGGCGGCTTCGGGTCGGACGTCGCCGGCGACGTGGACTGGGTTTTCAAAGCCGTCTGGCTCACTCCGATCGGGGAAACGCCCGCGCCGGCGGGCGATTTCGAGGCCGCGCCTTCGAGCTCGGACATCCGCCGCTCGAGCGTCTCGATGCGTTCGAGCAGCTGCCGCTCCCGTTCGCTCAAAGCCGCTCCATCGGCCGCCGGCGTGCCGGCCCCCTGGGTGGCGCTGTCACCCGGCGGGGAGGATTCCTGAGCGGAAAGGAAGCTCGAAAGCCATATCGGTAAGGCAGTAGCCAGTCGGAACACGAGCCGGTGAAGTTTCATGGGACGCAATCTCCTCGGACAGTCATTCAGAAAAGGTCGCGCTTCGGCGCGGGGGGACTAGTCTCGGAAAATCAGCTCGCCGAAGATGCGGCGCCGGTAGGCCAATGCCGTTCCTCCCGGCTGACGGGCTTTCGGGGTCGGATGGTCGCGCCTGGGCGTACGCCAGAGCTCGGCCCAGTCGGACCGCCATGCGCGCAGAGCGCAACCGAAGAAAAGAACGAAGCAGACGTATCCCGCGATCGCCAGGGTCACTTTCCAGGTCTCGGGCAATCGGGGAAGCGAAGCGAGGATCTCAAATGCGGCGAGCGCCGCGAGCGCGGAGCACGCCCACAAACCGCACCAACCGAAAGGCTTCGCTCTCTTCTTCATAGACTGATGCTGACGGCCGATTTGAAAAGAAGTCCGGAAGAGACTCGAAAGAATCGCGAAAGACGAAGCTCAGGGACAGCGTGTTCCCATCGGCGCCTCGCCTAGTCTTCGGGCGAAAACCGATAACCGACCCAGGGCTCGGTCAGGATCCATCGCGGCTGATTCGGGTCATCTTCCAGCTTCCGGCGCAGGCTCCCCATGTGGACGCGCAGCGTGTCATTGGTCACGCCTGCGGTCGTTCCCCAGACCGCGGCCAGAAGTTGCCGGTGTGTCCAGACCGCGCCTGGCTTGGAAAGGAGCGTGGTCAGCAGTGAGAACTCGGTCGGCGTCAGGTGAACCGCATCCCCTTTTTTTCGGACGGTTCGAGCGTCGCGGTCGACTTCGATGTTCCCCCACTGCGACAGCGCCGGCGCCCCTCCCCGAGCCTCCTTGCGGCGCAGAAGAGCTCGCGCCCGAGCAAGCAGCTCGCCGACGCCGAAGGGCTTGGTGACGTAGTCGTCGGCTCCGGCGTCGAGAAGACGAACCTTCTCTCGCTCTTCCTGTCTCACGGTCAAAACCAGAATTGGGACAGCCGAGGTCCGCCGGATCGTTTGGACCAGCTCCAAGCCGCCCATGTGAGGCATCGCGAGATCGGTGATCACCAGATCGAAGACGCGTTCTTCCAGCGCCAAGAGCGCGGCCTGCCCGTCCGTGGCCGTGTCGACTTCGTACGCGGCTCTCTCGAGGGCATCGCGCACCACCTTTCGAATGCCGGCTTCGTCGTCGACGACCAGGATGCGGCTCAACGATCCGCCCGCGGCAACTGAATTTGGAAGAGGGTGCCTCCGCTCGGCGCTCCAGAGAGTGTGAGCTCTCCCCCATTCATCCGGACGAGGCTTCGTGCGATGTTCAACCCCAGGCCCGTGCCGGGAATGCCCGCCGAGGACGGAAGACGCACAAACCTTTCGAAAACGCGCTCGCGGTCCGCGGCGGGCACACCACTTCCTTTGTCTGCGACCTGGAGGAACGCCCGGCCTTCATCCGCAGTGACCGAAACGCGAATCTCGGTCCCGGCTCCCGAGTAGCGTGCCGCATTCTCCAGACCATGTCCGAGAGCTTCGGTCAACTGGCCGGGGTCGACCTCCACGAGTACCTCGGGCGAAGCCGCATCCACGGAGAGGGAGTGACCCGCCAAAGCGTCACGGAAACGGGTGACGGCCGCTTCGATGATCTCGGCGCAAGTGACGACCTCGCGACGCGGCCCCGCGATCCCCGAGTCGACTCGGACGACCTCCATCAACTCGGAGATCCGGCGGGTCAGAGCCTGAAGCTGTTCGGTGGCAAGCTGCGAGGTCGGCGAGGGGCGTGCCTCGGCCGCCCAGTTCTCGATCGCCGCCCTCGCCGTCGCAATCGGCGTCTTCAAGTCGTGGGCGAGAGCGGCGAGCAATGTCGACTTCATCTGTTCGCTCGTCTTGGTTTCTTCTGCGGCTCTTGCCATCCGCACGAAGCGCTCGCGCTCGAGCGCCAGACCCAGCAAGACCGCGCAACCCTCTGCCATCCGCTCGCTCGAACGCAGCCCGAAGACAACGAGAACCCCCGCCCGCTTCAAGCCGATCGGAATGGGCAGGTACATGGCCGTCCCGCCTGACTCTAAGGGAACGACCGCCGAGTTCCCTTGCCGGAAAACGAGCTCGACGAGATCTTCTCGAACCGGAATCTCCGAAGCTGCCGGCGCCTGCGCGAGCTCTCCCTGGTCGTCGGCGAGGGCGATCCGCACCGCATCCGCTCCCAGCGCACCCTGCAGTCGGCTGGCCGCCACGCCGAGAAGGGATTCCTGATTTGTATCGGAGAGAAACGCCTGCGAAAGGCGAGTCATGTTCGCCAGATCGGCACGTTCCGCCTCGACGAGCCGGAGCCGTTCACGGTTGGTTGCCGAGAGACGTCCGATCAGAAGCGCGGAGACGAGAAAAACCAGGAGCGCCGTGACGTTGCGGGGATCCTCGACCGTCAACGTGTAGAGGGGAGGGATGAAAAAGAAGTTGAATCCGAGAGTGGCCGCGACCGCCGCCACGACACCCGGCCCGCTCTCCCAGATCCATGCACAGGCAAAGACCACCAGAAGAAGCAGAAGCGCGACCGAGGCCTCCGTGAGATTGGGAAATAACCTGAGAATCGCGATCGCCGCGATCACCAGCAGAACCGCCGCCGGGTACCCCCACCGACGCGGCCTGCGAGTGGAGCTCACGGAAGAGATTCTATGGGCAGGCCTGTCTCATTCCGCCGAAGCGCACTCATTCCGAGGCACTGGCACCCACGTTCCCAGCGCACGAAGTCTCCCGAAGTAACCGAGGGAGGAGGCGTGCGCCGCGAGAGCCGAAACGAGCGAAGGACGCAGTGGCGCCGTCGAGGCCGGCATGCCGAGCGGCGCCGCGGTGGCGCAGCCAGCCTCCGAGCTCGTGAAGGTGACGTTTAGGCAGCCTCCACCCGACTGAACACTCCCTTCATCACGCGAATCGGGAGCACGATCGCCTCCAGGCCGGCAAATTGGAGCCGCCGCTGGATCGCGAAGG
>DATDNV010000310.1:0-4650 GCA_036518075.1 Thermoanaerobaculia bacterium | reverse complement strand
TCTCTCAGAGACCGAATCAGTGCGAGTGAACTCGCGGAGGACGTGAACGAGCGCTTCTTCATACGACTACCTCTGCACGGCGCGACGTCGCCATCGACTCTCGGAGCGCGGCGATGGCCCGGTGCGCGTTGGATTTGACGGTGCCCAGGGGCTGTTTCAGGATTTGAGCGACCTCCTCGAGGCGCAGCCCTTCGACGTAGCGGAGGACCAGAGTGGATCGGTAGCGCTCGGGCAGCCCGGCGACGAGGCCCGCGAGCGTGCGTCGTCTCTGCTTCTTTTCGAGAGCCGAATCCGGACGAGTCTCGGGATCGTCCTCAACCTCGAAGGCCGCGTGATCCCCGGCTTGGTGCGGCCCTCCGATCGAAACGACCCGATGGCGCTTGCGCCGGACTTTGTTGCGAGCGACGTTGAGGGTGATCTGGTAGAGCCACGCCCGCAGGGAAAGGGAACGAATTCGGGCCTCTGGATAGGACCGAAGGGCGCGATAAGCCCGGACGAAGGCGTCCTGGGCGACCTCTTCCGCGTCTTCCCGGTTTGCCGTGATCCGATAGGCGAATGCAAAAAGCCTGTCCTGAAAGTGAGACACGAGATCCTCGAAACACCCGTCGAGATCGACGGCCAGACTCTCTGGCAGCCTGTGTTCCTCGCTCACCTTCGACAGATTCGCCTTCTCCCGTGTGGCGACCACGCGCAGGCAGGACCCGTCGCGTTCGGTTGACCCTAGCATCTCACCCTCCGAGACGATCTCCGTCGACACGGTCCTCAAACACCGCTCGCAGGACGAAAGTTGCAGGAATGCGGACGGTCTGGCCTAGTTCGCGTCGCGGGCGGGGAAGACGATCACGTCACGGCCGGTCGGTTCCCGGCTTCCGCCCGATTTCTCGAGGGTGACCCGGATCGCGTCGGGCGGCGCCGCCAGCGCTGGATCCTCCGCGATGAGCCGCGCATGCCCTTCGCGGTCCGGAGCCGCCGTGCCGAGCGAGATCCACCGACCTCCATGGCGGACCCAGGCCTGATAGACGAAGCCGCCGGGCGCCTCCGGAAAGTGGGAGAACGTGATGACGGCGATCGAAGAGCCCGGACGGAACCGATAGTTGCCATGTGTGGCCGGCGCCACTCCAGCGGCGGGAGACAGGTGAAGCGCGACCGACTCGCTCGAGGTGAGCATGGAGAGAGCGCGCTCGCCGCGGAGCGCGCCCTGGCGAGTCTCGACGAGAAGGCCGGCCGCGGTGACGAGAGCGAGAACGAGCAGAGCGGCGGCGATCGGCGACAGCCGCACGCGGAGCGATCGCAGTCCCGCCCGGATCCGCGACTTGGCGGTGCCGAGCGGAAGATTCAAGGCGGCCGCAATCTGATCGTGCGGGAGGTCCTGAAAGAACGCGAGGCCGAGCGCCTGCCGCTGCGGCGGCGGCAGCTGTTCCACCGCGGAGCGCAGCACCTCTTTTCGATAGGCGAACCAGGATTCCTCGGAGGGATCGGGTGCCGGATCGGCGAGTCCCGCCAGTCGCTCGCCTTCGGGGTCGGCCTCGATCTGCGGCCGACGGCTCCGGCGCCGTAGCTCGTTGGCGACGCGGAAGTGAGCGATCTGAAAAATCCAGGGTCGAAATGGACCCCGTTTGGGGTCGAACTTCGCGGCGTGGCGCCAGACTTCGAGGAAGACCTCCTGAACGAGCTCCTCGGCGGCCGGCCGTCCGAGCGCCCGCGCCGCCATCCCGAAGATCGCCGGCGCGTACCGCTCGTAGAGCGGGCCGACCGACTCTGCGTGGCCGCTCGCCACTTCGCCCATGAGCTCCTCGTCCGGCTTTGCCGGCGCCACGGGGGCGCCCTTGGGAGAAGTCATTGAGACGACAACTCGTTCCTGCGTTCGAGCGACCATACTAGCGCGGCGGCAGGGATGCTTCGCGGGAAGCCCTACGCTTCCCTGACCAGGAAAACGAGAGCTTCGCGCGCTGCCATCGTTACTCCACCACCACCGTGAGCTTCACCGACGTCCCCGCGATCTTCATGAACTTCCTGCGATCCATTGGTTCGAACATGGTTGCTCCCTTCCGAGCTGCTTCGGGCTCGAGAAGGAGTTCACCGGCGGGGCGGATTTGGATGAAGAGGGCCGAGACTTTGAGTCGTTCTTAAGGTAGCTCGCTCACAGGCTTCTCCCTCGCGGGGACGCGGGCGGCGTCTCAGCTTTGAGACGAATCCTGCCGCCGCTCCGCTTGGCCGGCACAGTCACATGCTCGTATTAGGACGATTCCGTCTGGTGTGCCGTCCGAGAGGCCCCGCTGCGGGAGAAGCCCGTGGCTCGCGGCGTGGTGTGGTGCGAAACTGCGAGGGCGGTGACGCTGGACGAAGGCCTCGCGTTCGCGCGGAGGGACCCTCCTCCGGCCACCCAACGCTCTCGAGCCTGCAGCGACGCACGCGAGGTGGCCGGCGGCAGGACCCGCCCGCCTCGTTACCCACCGTGCACAAGTTGACTGCCAAGCCGGTGGTCGATTCGAAAGATTCAGAGGCCGAGAAGGGCGAGCTCGTCCAGGAGATTGGCGATTTCCGGATGGGTCGCGAGCTCGCGATAGAGCCATCCGTGGCGCTTCGAAAGGTCGTTCAAGTGCCCGCGCAGCCGCTCGCCGTCTCGGGCTTCCGCGGCCTCGCGGACCTGCGCCACCGATTTTCGAGCGGTCTCGTCGAGGCGGCCGCCGATGCTCTCAGTGAAGGAGTCGAAAGCGCGGCGGACCCGCGCCGGATGGTCGTCCGTGGGGTT
Source organism: Thermoanaerobaculia bacterium (assembly GCA_036518075.1). Lineage (GTDB taxonomy): Bacteria > Acidobacteriota > Thermoanaerobaculia > UBA5066 > Gp7-AA6 > DATDNV01. The sequence goes on along the minus strand of DATDNV010000310.1, from coordinate 1,898 downwards.
CTTTTCGTGCGTCGGCACGTGTCCAAGGATAGCAGCGTCGCCGCGAGTTGCGCCGTTCACGCCGTGACGGGATGCCGGCGCTTCGCGATCGCGGCCGCGATCCTGCCGGCGTGGTGCCGGCTGTTCTCGATGAAGATGCGGCCGATCTCGATGCCTCCGAGGATCGCTCCGGCGAGGTAGAGATTGGGGACGTTGGACTCGAGCGTCTCGGGATCGTGCGAAGGAACGCGCTGCGGCCCTTCGAGTCGGATCCCGCAGCGCTCGAAGAGCGCAAAGTCCGGCTGGTAGCCGATCAAGGGAAAGACCGCGTCCGCCGGGATCGCCAAGCGGCCGTCGGGTCCGTCGACGAGGACCGCGTCGGCAGTGATCTCGTCAACTCGGGTTCGAAAGTAGGCGCGGATCGCGCCGGCGCGAATGCGATTCTCCAGGTCCGGCTTGATCCAGTACTTGACCCTTTCGGAAATCGCGTCGCCCCGAACGATCAGGGTCACCTGCGCACCATGGCGGTAGAGGTCGAGCGCAGCCTCGGCGGCCGAGTTCTTGGCGCCCACGACGGCGACGCTGCGTCCGTGATACGGGTAGGAGGAAACGAACCGGGTGTGAACGTGCGGCAGATCCTCGCCCGGGACGTTCAAGCGGCGCGGGTTGCCAAAGAACCCGGTTGCCAGCACCGCCGCGGGCGCGGTCTGAACACGGCTTCCCCTTTGTTCGGTGAGTGTGATCTCGAGCTCTCCGCCGGCTGTCGGCCGGATCCTTTGGACTTCCGTGTGCGGAACGACTCCGACGCGAAACCGCTCGGCGACGGCGCGGTAGTAGGCGAGCGTTTCGAGCCTCGTCGGATGCGCGTCGGGAACGCCAAACGGAACACCGCCGATGTCGAGAAGATCGCGGGTCGAGAACCAGCGCATCTCCTCGGGAAAGTGGTAGATCGTGTCGAGGAGAAACCCTTTCTCGTAACAGACCGCGGTGATCTGTCGTCGGCCGAGCTCGATCGCGCAGGCAATTCCCGTCGGGCCCGCCCCGATGATCGCGACCGGCAACTTCGAGTCGCTCACGAGGCGATTCTAGCTTCGAGGTCACGCCCCGACGCGCCTTGACATCAACCGCTGTCGTCGACTCGCTCGCGCTCCTCTCCCTCGCGGGGACGCGGCGGCCCTGTCCGAGGGCGCACCCGGAGTCGTTCTCATGCGCGAGAGGCGGCTTGCCCGAGCGACCGGAGCGGCGGCAGGCAAGACTCTTTGCGGCCGCGCCGCCGCGTGCCGCCAAGGGCAATGCCGCCAGCTTCTGACTGACCTTCCAGTTCTGCTTTGATTCGGTCTGGCTAGAGCGACTGGATCCGGATCCCGCCTCCGCTCGTTCTCAGCTTGAGTCTCTCGCCGCCGCTGCCGAGCGCTCCGTGGAGGGAGCCCCGAGAGAGTTCGCCCTGAACCCGAAGGGGCAGATCCGTCTGCACGTGGCTTCCCTCGGCGTCGATCATGAGGCCGATCGTGGGATCGATCGCGACGGTGATGCCGCCGCCCGAGGACTCGAGCGATCCGCCGCGTGAGTTTCCCTTGGCGAAGGAGGCATCGATCGAACCCCCGGATGTTTCGGCGACGAGCCGGCCTCCCGCCTCTCGCACACGGATTCCGCCGCCCGAGGTGTGCACGTCGACGTCTCCCGAGACCTGTTCGAGGTGAATCGAGCCGCCGGACGTCTCGCCGTGGAGCGGTCCCTGGAGCCGGACCGCTTCGATGTCCCCTCCCGACGTGTCCACGCGGGCTTCGCCGCGGACGTCCTGCAGGCGAATCGAGCCGCCGGACGTGTGCGCATGGAGCGACGCCGCGAGATCTCGGACGGCGATCGGTCCGCCGGACGTGTCGAGCTTCGCGGGGGCCCGAAGCCCCGAGGCGTCGATC
>DATDNV010000309.1:0-5293 GCA_036518075.1 Thermoanaerobaculia bacterium | reverse complement strand
GAGCTTCCGGGATGCGCCGCCGCCCGGGTCGAGGACGTGCAGGTAGCCGGCTTCCTCGTAAACGATCCGTCCACCGCCGGCCGATGCGTGCAAAACCGGAAAATCGGTATGCCGGGTCAGGCGCCGGATCGCTTTCGACTTGGTGTCAAAGCTGTAGATATTGAGCTCGCCGTCGCGATCCGAGCGGAAATAGATGGTGTCTCCGATCCACATCGGATCAGCGTCATTGGCGCGCGTGGACGGCTGAGGGATCTTCTCGATCGCATGGCTCGCGACGTCGTAGATGAAGACCTGCGAGACCGTGCCGCCGCGGTAGCGCTTCCACTGCAGAAATCGCGGCGACATCGGGTTGTAGGCGATCTTCCGGCCGTCGGGAGAAAAGACCGCGCTGTACGCGTGCGGGATGGGAAGCGGCTGTTCCGAGCCTCCTTCGACGGGAACCGTGAAGAGCTGCGTGTAGCGCCCGGTAAAGACCGCGCGCGGCGAAGTGAAGAGCACCGACTTCCCGTCCGAAGTGAACCCCTGCACGATGTCCGCACCCGGGTGCCACGTCAGCCGCCGCGGAACGCCACCCTCCGAAGGCACGACGTACACGTCGGTGTTGCCCTCGTACTGTGCCGAAAATGCGATCCACTTCCCGTCGGGCGAGAAGGCCGGGTTGGACTCGAGGCCGACATCGGCGGTGAGCCGTTTGATGTTCTTGCCGTCAAAATCCGACGTCCACAGGTCGCCCGCGTAGATGAAGGCGATCTGCGTCTGACTGATCGCCGGCTCGGTCAACAGGCGGGTGTCGTGGATGTCCGGACCCGGATCGGCCGCCCGAGACGCGGCCGCGAAGGCAAAGAGCAAAGAGGCGGCAAAAGCACGCGTGGAAAGTCTCATTCCGGTCACTCCTTCACTTCGATTCTTGAAACGTCGAACGATATCAAAGCGTTTCTGAGCGAAGTCCTAAAGACTTCGTTAGAGAAACGGCATGTCGGCTCGATCACCTCGCTCGCGGATACGCTGGAAGGCAGCGCGCCGGAGCTTCTGCGCTTCCCGTTTGCGCCTAAGGGATCACTAAAAGAATCCTCTTCTGGCGTTGCGATTGCTTCGACGCTCTACGAGCGGAACGCGGCCTCGGAATCCACGTGTCGTCCGTGGCGGCGCTTCCTCATGATCAAAGGAGGATCTATGTTCGGAGTTTCTCGTCGCTGGCTGTCTCGAATCATCGGCATCGCTTCCGTCCTGGCCGTGGCCGCCATCACTGTCTCCGGCTTGAAAGCGGAACGCGGGCCCAAAATCCACAACCAGGTCATCATCCCCGGAGAAGACCGATTCGTTCCATTCGCGTTGACGATCAGCGCCGGCGATTTCGTCAAGTGGACGAATACCGATACCGACGATCACACGGTCGTGAGCAACGACTTCTTCAACACCGCAGGCAACCAGGGGACGAACATCGTGATCCCCGGCACCGACAGCAACAACGGCAGTCCCGGCACGCTGATCCTCCACTTCAGCAAGCCCGGGACCTTCGTCTATTACTGCCGGTTTCACGCGCACCTGGACGCCGACCACCAACCGGCCGCGCCGGGTCCGGACGGAGGCATCCAGGATCCCAACGGGAACTTCGGTACTCCGATGAACGGCATCATCACCGTTCTTCCGGGTGGCCAGGGCGGCGACTGATTCATCCGAGGCGCGGGCCTTCAACGGGCAGCGGGTCCGCGCCTCCTCCTCGAGTCATACCCGCGGCTCCTCGATCCAGCCGCGGGCGCGCTCGACCGCGCGCTTCCAGTTGCGATACGCCGACTCTCGACGGCTGACATCCCATTCGGGTTCGAACGTGCGATCTGCCTTCCAGAGCCGCCGCAGCGCATCGGTCGAATCGAAGACGCGGGCCGCGAGCCCAGCGGCATAGGCCGCGCCGAGGGCGGTCGTCTCCCGAACGACCGGTCGCACGACCGGAATACCCAGGACATCCGCCTGGAGTTGCATCAGGAAATCGTTCTCCGTCGCTCCGCCGTCGACTTTGAGAGTTTCGAATTTTCTGCCGGAATCGGCCTCCATCGCGTCGGCAACTTCCCGGCTCTGAAAACAGATCGACTCGAGCGTCGCCCGCACCAGATGCGCCCGAGTGACGAAACGGGTCAGGCCGACGATCGTGCCTCGGGCGCGCATATCCCAGTACGGCGCGTAGAGTCCGGAAAACGCAGGGACGAAATAAACGCCGCCGCAATCCGGCACCGACCGGGCGATCGCTTCGGACTCTGCCGCGGTGCCGATGAGTCCGAGGCTGTCGCGCAGCCACTGGACGGCCGCTCCCGTGATCGCGACGGAGCCTTCGAGCGCGTAGGCTCTTTTTCCCGGACCGGCGGCCGCCGCCGTCGCAAGAAGACCCGAAACGCTCGGCGCCGGGCGGGATCCGACGTGGCCGAGCAGAAACGAGCCGGTGCCGTAGGTGTTCTTCGCCTCTCCCGCTTCGAAGCAGCCCTGGCCAAAGAGCGCGGCCTGTTGATCTCCCAGATCGCCGCATACGGGAATGCGATCGCCGAACGGTCCGTCCGGGCTCGTATGGCCATAGGGTTCGGGCGCGATCGATGGGCGGATGGCAGGAAGAGACTCTTGAGGCACGCGGAACCGCTCGAGAAGAAGTGGATCCCATTCGAGGCTCGCCAGATTGCAGAGCAGGGTCCGCGACGCGTTCGTCGGATCGGTCACGTGGGCTCCGCCAAGCGGCCCTCCCGTCAGGTTCCAAATCACCCAACTGTCGATCGTGCCGATGCGCAGGCGGCCGGAGCGCGAGAGCTCCCTCGCGCGCGGCACGTTCTCCATGAGCCAGCCGATCTTGGTCGCGGAAAAATAGGTCGAGATCGGTAGGCCCGTCCGGGCGCGCACGTCCTCTTCCCAGCCGTTACGGATGGCCGCCTCGCAGTCGGCGGCTGTCCGGGTATCCTGCCAGACGATGGCGTTGGCGGCGGGTTGACCGCTTTCCGCGTCCCAGACCACGACCGTCTCACGCTGGTTGGTGACGCCGACGGCGAGAATCGATCCGGGAGGCGCAGCGCGGACAGCCTCGGCCACGACCTCCGCCACGCGGTCTCGGATCTCCACCGGATCATGCTCGACCCAGCCAGGGCGCGGAAAGATCTGACGATGCTCTCGGTAGGCCGACGATACGGGGGATCCGTTCCGGTCGAACAGGTAGCAGCGGGTGCCGGTGGTTCCCTGGTCGATGGCGGCCACGTACTCGCGCATGGCCCCGGACTCTATCCGCGAGAGCGCTCCGCGATCGCGACGACTCTTGCGCCGGCGATGGCCACCAGATCCGCGAAACGGATCTTGAAGACGGCCTGAGGCGTGCCGCCGGCGGCCCAGATCTCTTCGAGCCGGAACAGGTCCTCGTCGAGAAAGGTCGGAATGCGTTCCGAGTGCCCGACGGGCGGCACGCCGCCGATGGCAAATCCAGTCCGCTCTCGGACGAAATCGGGCTCAGCGGGCCGCACGGGTTCCCCGATGAACGCGGCCAGCTTCTGCTCGTCGACGCGATTGCTTCCGCTCGCGATCACCAGGACCGGCCGGCCGGTTTTGAGCCCCCGAAAGACCAGGGACTTGGCGATCTGTTCGACCTGGCAGCCAACCGCCTTCGCGGCCTCCGGGGCCGTGCGCGTGCTCGAGGGAAGCTCGACGACGCGTGCGGGGATCCCGAACGAGCTCAAGGCTTCCTGGACGCGCCGGGCGCTTGCGGAAAGCGCGGGTGTGCGGATCGTGCGTTCCGGCGAAGTCTCTGTCTACGCGAGCACGCTGGTCTTGTCGCGCGTTCCGGATCGCAGTTTGTGCGCGAGACGACCAAGCCGGACGTTGACCGGGTGGTCTCGGGACAGAAAAGGCACCATCGGCTGCTGCCGTCGACCGAGTTGTTTCAGCAGCGAGAGGAGCTCCGCGTGTTTGGGCGAGAACGAGAGTCCGCGCTCGATCGATTCGATGGCACGCTTGCGGGAGCCGGATTGCGCGTGAAGCCGAGCGAGGCTCAGGTAGATTTCGGGGTTCTTCCGGTCGGTGTTGAGGGCGCGCAGGCAGATCTCGATTCCCTCCTTGACGTCCGAGGACATTCCGACCGCAAGACCGTACGCCGCGAGCACCGCGCCGGGAATTGCCTTTTCCTGGCGCATCATGCGAGCGCAGAATTCGGTCAGAAACTCGTTGGCGAGAGCGAACTGACCGCGCCGGGCGAAGGCGCGTCCGCGACGGGCGAGATCGTCGTCCGAAATGCTCTTGAAATCGGCCATGGGGCCTCCGGTTTTGTTCAAAGGATACCCGAACCGGGAAACCCCTTGAGATCCAAGGATTTTACTATCCCGTCCGGCCGGGGATTTGCCGGTTTCTGGCTCTTACAGCTCGAACTCGGCCAGAACGGATCCGATGTCCAACCCGATGCGTCTCTCCCGTTGCTTACGGCGATCGGCGAAGCTGCGCCGATCCGGAGTCTTGCGCCGTTCGCTTTCGAGCAGAGCTCCTCTTTCCGCCCGGCGGGGGGCGGCTCGGCGGCCGATGCCCATCCGTCGCTGGCGACCCCGTCGCTCTGTCGTGCCCTCGGCCGGGCCAGACGGGATCAGGACCACACGCTTGACCATGTTCTCCTCAAATTTTGCACGAGGCGAGGCCTCTCTTCTCCAGGTACTGCTGGTGATAGTCCTCTGCCCGGTAAAACTCCGCGGCGGGAACGATCTCGGTGACGATCGGCCGCCGGTAACGCCCGCTTTTCTCGAGGGCCTCTTTCGAGGCGATCGCCGCCGCCTGTTGCGCGGGATTGTGAAAGAAGATCGCGGAACGGTACTGAGTGCCGACGTCGGGTCCCTGCCGATTGAGCTGGGTCGGGTCGTGCTCGTTCCAAAATACGTCGAGCAGCTGCCCGTAACTCACTCTGGCAGGATCGAACTCGACCTCCACGGCCTCTGCATGGCCCGTCCGGTCGGTGCACACCTCTTCGTAGGTCGGATCCTTGGTCCGACCGCCGATGTAGCCGACCGCCGTTGCCAGCACACCGGGAATCTGTCGAAATGCGGCCTCCACTCCCCAGAAGCAGCCTGCCGCGAATGTGGCTTTTTCGGACATATCAGACCTCGATTCCTGACGGCTCGAATTAGATCACCAAACCGGCTCGGGATTCTTAACGGCTCAGGGCTCTCTCGGACCGCGCACGGAGGAAACGACTTCCGCGTCGATCGCCCCTTTTGCAAGCTCTTCGTTCCGGGGTCTTCCCTGGCCGCGGGTGGCGAAGAAAACGGCGGCGGTCCAGGTCGGGACCAGG
>DATDNV010000308.1:0-4131 GCA_036518075.1 Thermoanaerobaculia bacterium | reverse complement strand
GGACGTCCGAGTTGATCGGAACCCGCGGCGGCGCCGGCGACTCTCGCGTCGCTTCGTCGAGAAACACCGGACGGGCACTTCCCGCCGGCAGCGTGTCCGCGAGCGCCCTTTCGGTTATCACGACGGCCGCGGCCGAGTCATCCAGGATGTACTCGAGCCGCGCCCTGGGAAAAGCGGGATCCATCGGAACGTAAGCGCCCCCGGCCTTCAGCACGCCGAGGAGCGCAACCAACATCTCCACTGACCGCGTGACGCAGACTCCGACGAGAACCTCGGGACCCACACCGAGCTCTCGAAGCCTTCGGGCGAGACCATTCGCGCGGGCGTCGAGCTCTCGATAGGTGAGTTTCCGTCCTCCGAACTCGACCGCGACCCGATCCGGTGTTCGTTTCGCCTGGGCCTCGAAGACCCGCGGCAGCGGGTCCGACGGGAAGGTCTCCCGCGTCTGGTTCCACTCGTTCAGAATTCGTCGCCGCTCGACGGACGTGAGCCGTGCCGCAGCGGCGCCCTCAGCCTCCGTCCCAGACGGCGGTCGAGCACTGCCCTCTTCGGAGACGGGCGTCCCCGGATTTTGCCCCGCGCTCACCGTCTTCGTCGCCGATACTTCGACTGGCACCAGTTCATCCGCCAGAACCGGCCGATTGGAGGGATTTCGGGAGGCCGGAAGAATCGGCGGCGAGCCGCCGGCCGCGCTCGTCTCCCGCGCCCTCTCGATCGCGGCGCACAATTCCGCCACGGTTGGCATCTCGAAAAGCGTTCGGATGGGCAAGTCGACTCGGAAAGCTCTTCGCAGCCGGGAGAAGACCTGCGTCGCCAGGAGCGAATGCCCTCCGAGCTCGAAGAAGTTGTCTTCGATCCCCACCCGCTCCACGCGAAGAACCTTCGCCCAGATGCGGGCAACCTCCTCCTCTACCGGAGTGCGGGGCGGCACATAGCCTCTTTCCGAGGCCACTTCGCGGTGGTCGGCAGCCGGCAACGATTGGCGATCGACCTTTCCATTGGGAAGGCGAGGAAGACGGTCGAGATTCACCAGGGCTGTCGGGATCATGTACTCGGGCAACCTCTCCTTGAGGAAACGGCGAAGATCGCCCGCAGAGAGCGCCGCCGCCGGTGCGAAGACGTAGTAAGCCACCAGCGTCCGATCGCCCGAGACATCCTCTCGAGCGGCGGCCGCTGCGTCGCGAATCGCTGGGTGAGCCAACAGAGCTGCCTCGATCTCTCCAAGCTCGATTCGGAATCCCCGAATCTTCACCTGGTCGTCCGACCGACCGAGGAGGACGAGGCTACCGTCACGGCGGTATCTGCCCAGATCGCCCGCGCGATACATGCGCGCACCAGGCTCTCGCCGGAACGGGTCGCGGAGGAACTGCGTTTCGGTCAGATCGGGGAGGTTCCGATAACCTCGAGCCAGGCCGGCTCCTCCGATCCAAACCTCACCGACGACGCCGATGGGGACGGGCTCCCGCTGTCGATCCAGAACATAGATGCGTGTGTTGTCGATCGGACGGCCCGCGACGACGGGGCCATCGTCGCCATCGATTCGCGCTACGGTCGACCAGACCGTCGTCTCCGTCGGACCGTACAGGTTCCAGAGCGACGCCCCCTTGCGGCGCAAAGCCCTGGCCAGCTCCTGGGATAGCGCCTCACCCCCGCAAAGCATCTTGAGCTGGGGTTCGCCCTTCCAGCCCGAGTCGAGAAGCGTTCGCCAGAGCGAAGGTGTCGCCTGCATCGCCGTCGCACCGCTCTCTCGGATTCGCTCGGCGAGCCGCACCCCATCCATCGCGTCGCCGCGGCTGGCAACGACGAGCCGGGCCCCCACCGTCAACGGAAGGAAGATCTCCAGGGCCGCGATGTCGAAGGAAAGCGAGGTGACCGCCAGAAACGTGTCGTCGCGGCTCAGGCCCGGCGCCCGGCGCATGGCTTGCAGCAGGTTCGCGAGCGCTCGATTCGGAACCTCCACTCCTTTCGGCTTGCCGGTGGACCCCGAGGTGTAGATCAGGTACGCAAGCGCCTCGGGCGCAACACGAGCGGGAAGGTTCTCCGAGCTCGACTCCGCCGTCTGCCCCCAGTCCGTATCGATGAAAAGGCGCGGAGTCGCATCGTCCGGAAGGACCGGGAGCTCGTTCGCGCGCGTCGTCACGATCAAAGAGAGCTCCGCATCTCGGATCATGTGGGCGAGCCGGCCCGCGGGATAACCGGGGTCGAGCGGAACGTATGCCGCGCCCGCCTTCAGGATCGCAAACAGGCTCACGATCATTTCCGGGCTGCGGTCCACCGACAGGCCGACACGATGTTCGGAGCCGATTCCACGTGAACGGAGATGGTTCGCGAGCTGGTTGGCCCTTCCGTTCAGTTCCGAAAAGGTCATCCAGGACCCGCCCGCCTCGAGTGCGGGCGACTCGGGATGGCGTCGAGCCTGTTCTTCGAAAAGCTCCGTGACGCCCATTTCGACCTGGGCGTCGACATCCGTCTCGTTCCACTCGAACAGCAGCCGGTGGCGCTCGGTCTCGCTCAGGAGCGGCAACGAAGACACCTTGCTCTGAGGGTTCGCGACGATTCCACGGAGCAGGTTTCCGAAGTGCTCCGACATCTGAGCGGCGGTCTCCGCATCGAACAGGTCCGTATTGAAGACGAGCGAGCAGGAAAGGCCGTCGGGCTTCTCGACCGCCTCGAGGGACAGATCGAATCGGGACTGGACGCGTTCGAGCCTCACGATCGTGGCGCGGAGCTTGGCGAAGGCACATTCCTCCCGAGGCGCGTTCTGGAGGCTGAAGAGAACCTGAAAGAGCGGCGAGTGACCCAGGCTGCGCGCGGGTCGTAGCTCCTCGACCAACCGTTCGAACGGCAAATCCTGCCGTGCATAGGCGCCGAACGCCGAATCCGCGACCTGCCTGAGGAGCTCCTGAAATGTCGGATCGCCGGAGAGGTCAGTCCGAAGGACGAGCGTGTTGATGAAGCACCCGATCAGTCCCTCCGTCTCGAGCTCCGTCCTCCCTGCGATCGGAGACCCGACGAGCACGTCGGATTGACCGCTGTAGCGCGAGAGCAACACCTGGAAAGCGGAAATGAGGGTCATGAACAGCGTGGCCCCCTCGCGCCGGCTGAGCGCCTTGAGCTGCTGCAGCAGCGAGAGCGGCATCACAAAGCGATGCACTGCGCCGCGATAGCTCTGCAGCGCGGGTCGCGGTCGATCGGTGGGCAGATCGAGCAGCGCCGGAGCGCCCTGAAGCCGCTCCCGCCAATAGGAAAGCTGGTCTTCGAGAAGCTCCCCCTGAAGCGAGCTTCTCTGCCAGACTGCGAAGTCCGCGTATTGAATCGGCAAATCCGGCAAAGACGCGGGAAGGCTGTTGGAGTGCGCTTCGTAGAGAATGCCGAGCTCGCGGAAGAAGACGCCGATCGACCAACCGTCCGCCGCGATGTGATGCATCGTGACGACGAGGAGATGGTCCTCGGCAGCGATCTGAAATAGCCGGGCCCGAAGCATGGGCGCGTGGGTCAGGTCGAACGGCTCACGGATCTCGATTGCCGCCAGCCGGAGCGCCTCCGGTTCGCGATCCGTCTCGATCCGAGAGCTCAGGTCGACCTTCGGCAGCGGAACGCGCGCCTCCGGCGCGATCCATTGGATCGGTTGGCCATCTCGGACCTGGATGCAGGTCCGCAGAGACTCATGGCGGCGAACAATCGCACCGAGGGCACTCTGGAGGGCGGCCACGTCGAGGGGGCCCGCTAACCGGAGGATCAGTGGAATATTGTTGATCGAGAGCCCCGGCTCCAGCTGCTCCAGAAACCAGAGGCGCTGCTGGGCGAACGAGAGCGGCGCGAAATCCGGGTCGGTGCGCCTGGGAATGGCGTTGGGATCTTGGCCCGCGGAAATCGAAAGGTCCGACGCCGGGGTGTTTCGCGGCGGCTCCTCCCGTCGTGACGGTCGCTTGCCGAACTGCTCGCTCATCGTCGCGCGCCTCCCGCGAGCTCTCGCTGACCGGCTGTCTCCTGGGCGATCCGAGCGATCGCTTGAGACATGCCCGCGATTGTCGGGTGCTCGAAGAGAAGCCGGAGTGGCAAGTCGAGGAGAACTCGTGCCCGAAGACGCGACAGAACACGCGTCGCCATCAGCGAGTGTCCCCCGAGCTC
>DATDNV010000307.1:0-18283 GCA_036518075.1 Thermoanaerobaculia bacterium | reverse complement strand
CTCGCCGCGCTCGAAGCCATGGCCTGCGGTGTCCCCGTCATCGGCACCCGGGCGGGCGGCCTTCCCGAGGTCGTCGAAGACGGCGTCTCCGGTTTCCTCCGGACAGTCGGAGACGTCGAGGCGATGGCGGAGGCCGGCCTCGGGCTCCTCCGCGACGCGGACCGCTGGCGAGCGTTTTCGAAAGCGGCGCGAAAGAGAGCGACCGAGACGTTTCCGAGCGACCGCATCGTCGAGCGGTATCGACAGCTGTACGTCGAGACTCTCGCCGCCTGAACGAGCGGCAAGCGCTCGCCGACGGCCCGTCGCCGAACTCCCGCTAGACCGGCTCGCTTTTTTCTTTCCCCGAGTCGGGGACGACCCACCCCTCGAGTGCGGCCAGGCCCTCGCTCCGAACCGAAGCGGCTGCGAAAGAGCCGCGCCACCCGTTCTGCGCGAGCCGGCGGAGCTCTTCGTCTTCCAGGCCGAGCGCGCGGCGAACGCGCGCGTATTCGGCGAGCGTGGTCGTCGCGAAGAAGAGCGGATCGTCGGCGGACAAGGCGACGCGGACGCCCGCTTCCACGAGCCGCTTCAACGGATGCCGCGCGAAGTCACCGACCGCTCCCGTGACGACGTTTCCGCTGGGAGCCACGCAGAGCGTGATCTCCTCGCCGGCCAGGCGCCGCAGCAGCTCGGCGTCTTGCGCCGCTGCGATCCCGTGATCGACGCGGTCGGGGCGCAACGCATCGAGCGCCTCTCGAACCGAATCGGCGCCGCACCATTCGCCGGCATGAACGGAGGTCTTGAGGCCGAGCGCGCGGGCGCGCGCGTACACGCCCGCGAACGCGGCGGCGGGAAACGAGCGCTCATCGCCTCCCATGCCGAAACCCACGATCGACGGGAGCGGGTTCTTCTCGTAGAGATCGAGAACTCGGTCGCCCGCCTCCGCACCCCAGTGCCGCACCGTGTCGAGCAGAATGGCGCACCGTGCTCCTCCCGCTTCGGATCCTGCGGCGAGACCCTGATCGACCGCCTCGAGGCACGCCGCAGCGTCGAGACCGAGCTTGCGAAAAATCTCGGGCGACACGTACAGCTCTCCATGGGCGACTCCGGACGAGGAAAGGCTGAGCGAGACGTCGCGCGCGGCGTCTCGATAGTCGTCGGGCGCCCGAAAGAGCCGGCAGATCTCCGCGAAGAGATTCAGAAAGCGCGACGCGGAGGAGATCGTCCGACGCTCCCGCTCGAACACCAAACGATCGCGGAAAGGGTGTCCCGCCCGGGCGGAGAGTCGCTCGACCGTCTCCAGGGGCAGACAACCCTCGAAGTGGAGGTGGCAGTCGGCCAGAAACCGGGAGCGGGGAGGCGCAGCCGTCGAATTCAAGGCGCGGGGATTCTCCCTTTTCCTGTTTCCAATTCTCAATTCCCAATCCACAATTCCTCGATGCTCCGAGCGCGCGTTCTCGCATTTTTCCTCGACTGGATCGTGTGCGCGGGCGTCGCCGACGTCATCGGACTTCTGGCGACCGGACTCGTTTGGAAGCTTTTGCCAGGCTCGCGTTCCTCGATTCCCTGGATATGGGTTTGCGTCGCCGCCGGGGCGGTCGCGGCCTTTTTGCTGCGCGACGCGACGGGCGGCCTGTCCCGGCGCTGGCTCGCCCTCGAGGCGGTCGACCCGCGGGGCCGGCCGCCGGGCATCTGGGGCTCCATCCGGAGGAATTTTCCACTGCTCGTGCCGGTCTGGAATCTCATCGAAATCTGGCCGGTGTTGCGTCAAGGGGACGCCCCTCGGACCGCCGACCGCCGAAGAGGGATCCGGGTCGTCTCGACCACCTGAGGACGACCCGCTGCCGGCCGAGGACGGCCGGGCGCTGCGCACAGAACCTTTTAGGCAGGGTTTCGTTAGAGAATGGGTGAAGATGCGGAGACTCGCTCTGTCCGTTGGAATCGCCCTGGTGGCGGGCATTCTCGTCGCCAGCGATTCGGAGGAGGTCTTCGAAAAAGCCTTCTCGATGGAAGGCGTTTCCCGGGTGTCCGTCGAGAATTTCAACGGCCGGGTGGAAGCCACCACCTGGGATCGTCCCTACCTGAAAGTTCAGGCGCTCAAGAAGGCGAGCGGAGGCCGCGCCGCCGAGACCCTCAAAGAGACCGAGATTCGCGTCCGCAAGCTCGGCGATGAGATCCGCCTGGAGACGGTCAATCCCAACCGCCATCGGCTCTTCGGCATTCTCGACTTCGGCAGCGGCAATGCCCGTGTGGACTACAAGATATTCCTGCCGACTTCCGCGGAGCTGCGGCTGGAGACCTGCAACGGCGAGGTCCAGGCCAGCGGAACGGCCGCGCCCCTCTCCTGTGACACGGTCAACGGAGCGATCGAGCTCAATGACATCGGCGGCCCCATCAAAGCCACCACGGTCAACGGCTCGCTTCGGATCCGTTTCAACGGTCCCTTGAAGAACTCGCGGCTCGAGACGGTCAACGGCTCCATCGAGGTCGCTTTCGATCGGAAGTCGTCCGTGGCCTACGACCTGTCGACGGTGAACGGGCGCATCGAAGGCGACTTCGAGCTGGCGGTCGACGGCAAGCACGGACCCAAGGAGGCGCGGGGCCAGTACAACGGCGGCGGCGCGAGCCTCAAGTGCGAGACGGTCAACGGCTCCATCCGCCTGCGCGCCAACCCGGAAACCGCCGCGGCAAAGCCGAACTAGAACAAGTGAACCGGTCCGCTACGCGGACATCTGAACCGGCCGCCTTCGCGAACATTTGAACCGGCCCGCTACGCGAACATCTGAACCGGCCGCCTTCGCGGCCAATCAAATTTTCTGAACCGGAGCCCAATGGTACGTGCCCGGCTTCCCGGTCGTCACTTCCCCACACCCTGCTAGGCTTCTCCCATGTCGTCTGAGCGGCCGGCTGCTTCGTGGCTGGTCATCCTCTGTTACGCCGGGCCGCTGGGGTTCATCCCGCTGCTTCTGCCGCGGACGGATCGAGCGACACGCTGGCACGCGAAGAACGGACTTCTGCTCTTCGCCGCGCTCGTCCTGGTCGGAGTCGTCGCGACGGTCATCGGGGTCGTGGCGCCGGGTCTGTCCTGCCTTTACGGGATCGCGATGGGCGTGGCGGTGGTGCTCTATGTCGTCGTCGTCGCGCTGGCGGTCGTCAAGGCTCTCGAAGGGCAGCGTCTCTACGTCGCCGGAATTTCTCGGTATGCAGACCGGCTCTGAGGGATGGGCGGCGCGGCCGCGGCGCGTGGGGTTCGCCTGGGCCGCTCTTGCCGCGTTCCTCGGGTTCGCGGCCGCCGACGCCTGGCAACCGCCGCCGAAACAGATTCTGGCCGGAGCCGCGATCGCTGCGGTCGACGCTTACCGCGCGACTCTTTCCGTCGCGTTCGCGAGGACTCGAATCGTCAGCTGTCGTTTCCAGCCAACCTGCTCGGCCTACGCGCGAGAAGCCCTCGCGCGCTACGGGATGCCCAAGGGCCTCCTTCTCGCGACCGGGCGCGTCCTTCGCTGCAATCCCTTCGCGAAAGGCGGCCTGGATCCGGTGCCTTGAAGAAGTGACAAGTGATGAGTGACAAGTGACAAGTTGGGGCCTCGTGCTTCACTCGTCACTCGTCACTCGTCACTCGTCCCTCGTCACTCGTCACTGGTCACTCGTCACTGGTCACTCGTCACTTCTGCCACCGGCACGACCGATCCGCTTTGTCGCTGCCCCACGAAGGCGTACTGGTCCTGGCTGCGGTTGTCGAGCGTCGAGGCCACCGCGAGGACTCCTCCCGAAGGCACCGCCGTCCCTTCCTTGATCGCGACCGTGATCCGCAAGCCATCCTTGACCGGAGCGGCGACCGTGGACGCTTCGAGGATTCGTCCTACACGCAGTAGCGACTTGGGCGCCACCGAGAAACTCTGCACGCCGCCGTAGACGAGCGACGTCTCCGGGTCGATCACCGAGACTTCGAGCAGCAGCGTGACCGTGGACGTGTTGGTGACGTCGAGCTGCGTGCGGTAGTTCGTATCGCCCGAGCTCGTCCCGAAGATCTGCAGCACGTTGGCCGAGTCGGTCGGCCCTTGCTTCGCGGTCATCGATTCGGTGGCTGGAATCGCCGGAAGAAACGCACCGAACGTCCCGCCGGTACATCCGCTCGGCGCCGTGTAGCTCCGAAGGCCGCCCATCAGGGGTAAGTCCGATTGCCACTCGAGCGCGCCGACCTGGCCGTCGGCTGCGACCGTCGCGAGGAGAACGTCGGAAAGAAGCTTAGTCTCCCGTGGAGCGAAGACGATCGGCGCGGAGGAGATCGCCGCGGCGGCGGTTGCGCCGGACTGCACCTGAGGATGGAAGAGGAGAGTGGCGGTCGCGTTGTTGTTCGCGTCGGGATTGAAGAGCCAGATGTCGGTTCGGAATTGGGCTCCCTGGAAACCAACGACACGGCCCGCAACGATGAACCAGCCGTTGGTGGTTGCGGGCGAGTAGGCCGCCGGCGCCGCGGCGGCGAGACCCATCCCAACGACGACGGCAAGACCCCGGGCGATCCACTTCATGGGGAACCTCCCTCGTCCCATCGGACGCGCCGGGAGATATGGGGGTTTACAGATCGTCGATGCTTAATCCTGGTCCTTGAGCCTCAGTCAGGAGTCCCGAGTGACAACTAACTAGCTAAGAGTGATCCCTCAAGACATTGTTCCCGCCTGGAGCTGCCGCGCCGGTCCCGCCTCCCTCGTCGCCGCGCTCGGGCCATGCCAAGAGAAGTGACCACCGGGCCCTCGCTTGCCGTTCGGTCGCAGTCTTGCCGGGGCTAAGGCTTCTCTGGGTCATGCTCCCTCACGCACGGCTCCTTCGGGAGGCGGTCCCGTCGCTCGTGCAGAAGAAGTCCTAAGCCAGGCTAAGAGGGCCGCAGGGGTGACGCCGGACAGAGATCTCGCGCGCGCGCGGAGAGACTCTCCCTCAGAAAGCGCTTCAGTGAGAACGACGCCCTGAGAGAGTGGACATTCAAGGACGAATCAGGGGGGTTATGTCTCGGGACGAAATTTGGTGCCGTCGGCCGGACTCGAACCGGCATGGGTTGCCCCATACGCCCCTCAAACGTACGTGTCTACCAATTCCACCACGACGGCGCTAGGGAAAGATTACTTCACCGGGTTGGCCGGAGCCGCAGGATTGGCCGGAGCCGGTGCCGCGGGAGCCGGAGCCTTCGGGGCCGCCGCCGCGGGCGCGCCTCGAACGACGGAACCCCTGGGTTTGGCCTGCAGCACGGTCATCGCCAGAGCGATGAGGATGAACGCGATGAAGGCGCCGGTCGTCAGTTTGTGCAACAGCGTGGTCGCACCGCGCGCTCCGAACGCGGTCTGCGTTCCGCCGCCTCCGAACGCCCCGGCGATGTCGGCCCCCTTCCCCTGTTGGACCAACACGACGAGGATCAAAAAGAAGCAGATGACGACATAAACGACGACCAGAGCGGCGTAGGCGATTCCCACGGGGACCTCCAAAAAGGGGGAAGAGTCTAAGCGCCGGGGGCGACTTCGTCAAGAAGCGCCTGCTGACGCTGATTACGCGAGGCCGGCGATCGCCGCAAAGGAAGAGACGGTGAGGCTTGCGCCGCCGATCAGGAACCCGTCGATGCCCGCGCTCTGCTGCATCGCCCCCGCGTTCTCGGGAGTGACAGAGCCGCCGTAGAGGAGCCTCAGGTCGCGCCGATTCGAGAGCAGGCTCCGCAGGTGCCGGCAAGCGGCGGCGCAGTCGCCGGGAGTCGCGACGTTTCCGGTACCGATCGCCCAGACCGGCTCATAGGCGAGGACGAGCGGCCGATCGGGCGGATCTCCGGCGAGCGTTTCGATTTGTCGGGTCAGTGTCGCGATCGAAAGGTTCCGAGCCCGTTCCTCCTGCGTCTCTCCGACGCAATAGATCGGAGTCAGCCCGGCGGAGCGGACCTGAGCGAGCTTCGCCGCGAGCACCTTGCCGTCTTCGCCGAAGATCCGCCGGCGCTCCGAATGGCCGACGATCACGTATCGGCATCCGGCATCGGCGAGCTGCCGAGCGGAGACCTCTCCGGTAAAGGCTCCTTCCGTTTCGCTCGAGACGTTCTGGCCCGCGAGCGACCATCGGCCTCGCGGATCCCTCACCGCGTCGAGAGCGGTCAGCGGCGGAGCGATCGAAAGCTCGACCGAGAGTTCGCGCTCGCCGATGCGACGCCCGAGCTCTTCCGCATACGCGCGGGCGCCCGCGCGCAACATGTTCATCTTCCAGTTCGCGACGATGAGATTCATGAGGAAGTGATGAGTGACGAGTGACGAGTGACCAGCGGGTGAAAGCGGATTCTCGTCATGGTTCGAACCTCACAAGCCTCTCATCACTTGTTACTTGTCACTCAAGGCTTCGATACCCGGCAGCGTCCCGCTGGCGATGAACTCGAGTGAAGCTCCGCCGCCGGTCGAGACATGCGTGAATCGATCGGCGACGCCCGCGGCGTGAACGGCGGCCACGCTCTCGCCGCCTCCCACGACCGTCACGGCGTCGGAGTCCGCCAACAGCATCGCGAGCGCACGCGTGCCCCGATCAAACGGCGGACGCTCGAACACCCCCATGGGACCGTTCCAGAAAATCGTGCGCGCGGGAGCCAGCAGTTTCGCGAACTGCTCGAGGGTTTTTGGCCCGACGTCGAGCGCCATGAGGTCCGCGGGGATCTGCGCGATCCCCACAGTTCGTGCGCCGGACCCGTCTTCCGCCGAGCGGGCAACGACGAAATCGGACGGCAGCGCGATCGTCTTCTTCGCGGCCCTGCAGAAGTCGAGGATCTCGCGAGCAAGCGGCACGCTCGCCGGATCCAGAAGAGACCGTCCGATCGAGAGCCCGAGAGCCTGGACGAAGTGGTTGGCCATTCCCCCGCCGATGAGCAGGACGTCGGCCGACTTCGCCAGGGCGCGCAGTGTCTCGACCTTGTCGGCGATTTTCGCGCCTCCCAAAATCGCGGCGAAGGGACGCTCCGGACGAAGCAGCTGCGAAAGCGCGCGCACCTCGCTTTCCATCAGGAGTCCCGCCCCCTTTTCTTTCACGACGAGCGGGACTCCGACGATCGACGCGTGAGCGCGATGCGCGGCGCCGAAGGCGTCATCGACGTACACATCGGCCCAGGCCGCGAGCTGGCGGGCGAATTCCGGATCGTTGCTCTCCTCGCCGGGATAGAAACGCAGATTCTCGAGCAGCAGCACTTCGCCGCCGGCGAGATCGTCCACGATCCGGACGACCTCCGGCCCGACGCAGTCCTCGACGAAGCGCACGGGCCTGCCGAGCTCTCGCGCGAACGCGACGGCGACCGGCGCCAGGGAATACTTCGGGTTCGGTTTCCCCTTGGGCTTGCCGAAGTGAGAGGCGCAGACGACCCTCGCTCCGGCCTCGCAGGCCAGGCGGACGGTCGGCAGGGTTTCCCGGATGCGCGTCGCGTCGGACACAGTTCCTCCATCCAACGGAACGTTGAAATCGACGCGGAGGAAGAGCCGCTTGCCGCTCAGTGCGAGTTCGCGTATTGACTTCATGGGCGCGGGAATCTTAATAAAAGTCCCTGACGGCGGCGCGACTGTTGAGAGAATACGGGCCGTGAAAAGGCTGGGCATCGCCCTCTTCGCGATCGTTTTCGCCTCGTCCGCCGCGCTCGGCACCTCGGGAGTCGAGCGCGGCACGGGGGGCGGCGTGGCCGCGGCGGAGGAAACGGCTGCGAAGGTCGGCATCGAGATCCTCAAGAAAGGCGGTAACGCCGCCGATGCCGCCGTAGCGGTCGCGTTTGCGCTCGCCGTGACCTGGCCGGAAGCCGGCAACCTCGGGGGCGGCGGATTCTGGATCTCTCGAGACCCCCGCGGGCGCACCCTGGTTGTTGACTTCCGCGAAGTCGCCCCTCGGGCCGCTCGCCGGGACCTGTTTCTCAAGCCGGGACCTGGCGGCAAGATACCGTCCCCCACCGAGGGGCCTCTGGCGTCGGGCGTTCCGGGCTCGGTCGCCGGCCTGGAGCTCGCGCACCGGCTTGCCGGAAAGCTTCCCTGGAAGGTGGTCCTCGACCCTGCCGTGCGCCTGGCTCGCGATGGTTTCGTCGTATCGGATGTCGTTCATCAGTCGATCACGCTGGAACGCGGTCGGCTCGCGGGAGATCCGGAGACCGCTTCGATCTTTCTTCCCGACGGCGCGGCCCCAGCGACCGGGATCGTCTGGAAGCAGCGCGACCTCGGTCGGACGCTCGAGAACATCCGGGACCGCGGCGCTGACGGTTTCTATCGCGGCCTCGTGGCGCGCCGGATCGAGGAGAGCCAGCAGCGCGCCGGGGGCTTGATCACGCGCGGCGACCTGGCCCGATACCAGCCGCGGGTGCGGCCGGCCCTCGAGTTCCGGCTCGGCAAGGCGAGAGTCCTCACCACCCCCGCTCCCTCCTCGGGACCCGTGCTCGCGGAGATGGCTCTTCTGGCCCAGTACGTCGGGCTCGACAAGATCGCGCCGGGCGATGCGACGGCGGCTCACTACCTGGCCGAAATCGAGAAGCGCGCGTATGCCGACCGCAACCGCTACCTCGCCGACCCGGGCATGGTCCGTGTCGAGCAGAAGCTCTTCACCGACCCGTCGCGGCTCCGCACGATCGCCGCCCGGATTCCCGCCCACCAGGCGACCCCGGCAGACGCGCTGCGGGAAACGGTACCGGAGAAACCGACGACGACCCATTTCTCGGTGGTCGACGGCTCCGGGGCCGCTGTTTCCGTCACGACGACACTCAACGACTCGTTCGGCAACGCGCGTGTCGCGCCGGGCCTCGGGTTCCTCTGGAACAACGAAATGGACGACTTCACCGCCCGGCCGGGCCAGAAGAATCTCTACGGCCTCGTGCAGGGAGAGGCCAACGCGATTGCGCCGGGAAAGCGGATGCTCTCCTCGATGTGTCCATCGATCGCGGTGGTCGACGGAAAAAACGCGCTCGTCTGGGGATCGCCCGGCGGCGCGACAATCCCGACGACCAATTTCCAGGTGATGCTCAACGCTCTCGTTCGAGGCGAGCCGCTCGAGTCCGCGGTGGCCGCGCCGCGCTTTCACCAGCAGGACTTCCCGGACAAGATCCAATACGAAGATGGCCGTTTCCAGAGCGCCTGGGTCGAGGCTCTGGAGAAACTCGGACACACCGTCGCCATCCGCGTCGACGAAAGCCAGCACGCGGCCACTCTCGGACGGGTTCACGCGGTCGCCCTCGGCGCGGACGGCCAGATCACGGCGGTCGCCGATCCTCGCAGCGGAGGCGTTGGGCTCGTCGTTCATCCCGCGCCGTGAGGGCCGACGCGCCTTCCCAACGCCGCATGCGCGAGATCCTGAGACCCCTGTATCGCGAGGGGCGTGCGCTGAAGCTGCTCGACCAGAGGCTTCTGCCGTCGCGCGAGATCTGGCTGATTCTCGAGAAACCGGCCGAGATCGCCGTCGCGATCCGGGAGCTCGCCGTTCGCGGGGCACCGGCGATCGGCGTGGCGGCGGCCTACGGCGCCGCCTTTTCGCTCCGAAGCGGCCGGTCGACGCCTCCCGAAGAGCGCTTCCATACGGCGCGGGAGCTGCTGGCTTCGACTCGCCCCACGGCGGTCAACCTGTTTGCGGCGCTCGAGCGCCTGCAGACGCGGTTCTCGCAGGTGCGCGGTCGGCCGGAAGAGGAGATCGAGTCGGCGTTGATCGCGGAGGCCGACGCCGTCGCGGCCGAGGACATCGAAGCCTGTCTTCGGATCGGCCGTCTGGGATCCGCCCTCCTCGAGCCCGGTTCGACCGTCATGACCCACTGCAACGCGGGCGCTCTCGCGACCGCCGGTTACGGAACGGCGCTCGGAGTCATCCGCGGCGCTCTCGAGGCCGGCCGGGCCGTTCGAGTCCTGGCGACGGAGACACGACCTTTTCTCCAGGGAGCGCGCCTGACCGCCTGGGAGCTCGCCCGCGAGGGCATTCCTGTCGAGGTGATCACCGACAACATGGGAGGCCACTTTCTGTCTCGCGGCGGAGTCGCCGCGGTCGTCGTCGGGGCGGACCGGATCGCCGCCAATGGCGACACCGCCAACAAGATCGGCACCTACTCGCTCGCCGTCCTCGCGAAGGAGAACTCGGTGCCGTTCTACGTCGCGGCGCCGACGACGACGGTCGACCTCGCCTGCCCCGATGGCTCGGCGATTCCGATCGAGGAGCGATCCTCCGGCGAAGTACTGTCGCTCGCCGGCCAGTCGATCGCTCCGGCCGGGGTGACGGCGCGCTACGTCGCCTTCGATGTGACTCCGGCGCGCTACATCACGGCGATCATCACGGACCAGGGAATCTGCAGATCCCCCTATGACGAGAGTCTCGCGCGAGCGGTCGCGTCTGCCTCGAGCCGCAATTTGTGATTCGTGATCGGCGAAGGGGACAAACCGGAGTTGGCTCGCGATGAAGACGAACCGCCCATCACCGATCGCCCATCCTCGGATTCTCGGCATCGAAACCTCGTGCGACGAGACCTCCGTCGCGGTCATCGACGGCGATGGCCGGATTCTTTCCAACGTCATCGCCTCCCAGACGCAGGCACACGCGGTCTTCGGCGGGGTCGTCCCCGAAGTCGCCGCCCGGGCGCACCTGGAGAACCTGCCGCGCACTTTCGAGCGGGCGCTGGAGCTCGCGGGGATCACAGCCAACAATATAGATATTGTTACAGCCACGTCAGGACCGGGGCTGATCGGCGCGCTGCTCGTGGGCCTGTCCGCCGGCAAGGCGCTCGCGTTTGCGCGAGGCATCCCGCTCGTCGCGGTCAACCATCTCGAAGGACACCTGTTCTCCCCTTTTCTTCAGGGCGACGGAGGCGCGAGCCGCCCGGTCGTCTTTCCTTTTCACGGGCTCGTGGTGTCCGGGGGGCACGCCGAGCTCGTTCGCGTCGAAGAGGATCGCGTGGTCCCGTTGGCGCGGACGCGGGACGATGCTCCGGGTGAGGCGTTCGACAAGGTCGCCCGGCGCGCGGGCCTGCCCTATCCCGGTGGGCCGGTCATCGACCGCCTCGCAGGCCGCGGGGACTCGAGCCGCCTCGTCCTTCCGGTGGGCAGACCCGGCGACGGCTCCAACGACTTCTCGTTCTCGGGACTGAAGACCGCCATGCTGCGCGAGTTCGAGAAGCGCGGGGTGACCGGCCGGCCCATCGAGGAGAGAGCGGTGGCGAAGGACCTCGCCGACCTGTTCGCGTCGTTTCAGCGGGCGGTCGTCGATGCGCTTCTCGACCGCATCGAGACGGTCAATCGCGCGGAGGGAATCGAGCGACTCGCCCTCTCCGGAGGCGTCGCCGCAAACTCCGAGCTGCGCGCGCGAGCCGCGGCCTGGGGTGAAAAGCGCGGCGTCCCTGTCTTGCTCCCCGATCGCGCTCTGACCACCGACAATGCCGCCATGATCGCCTGGGCGGGGTGGCTTCGATATCGGCGCGAGGGAGCGACGGCGGCCGCATCGGCGCAAGCGCGGTCGCGGTGGCCGCTGGGGAGTGCTTAGTGCCCGGTCCTTTGTCCTGAGTCGGAGCTTAGAAGGTGGTCGGTTCCAGCCCGGGACTAGGGATTAAGTGTCAGTTTTCAATACGTTGTTCACCGACGTCGAATCGGGCCTTCGGGGTCCTGCCGCCGTCCACCTCGCGTGCGCCGCTTCGGGCAAACGGACGAGTCGATCTGAGGGGGGTCGCCTCCGCGCGCACGCGAGGCCTTCGTCCGGCGTCACCCCTCCGGCCCTCGCGATGGGGCTTTTGGCGGCGGCACCGGCTCCCGGAGGAGCCGTGAGTGAAGGAGCATGGAAGCAAGCAGCTTTCGTCCCAGAAAGACTGCGACGGAACGACGAGCGAGGGCCCGGTCCTGACCCTCTGCGGTCCGGCCCGAGCGTGGCGACGAGGGAGCCGGGCCGCCGCCTGGCGCGGGCGTGAACAGGGTCTTGAGAGACCAGACCTAAGGTTTAAGGACTTCGGAAACGATCAGCTAAGATCTCCCGTTCTCCAATGACTGACCCCCAGCTCATCCGCAACTTCTCGATCGTCGCGCACATCGATCACGGCAAGACGACGCTCTCCGACCGCATTCTCGAGCGGTGCGGCGCCGTGTCCGCCCGGGAAATGCACGAGCAAATGCTCGACGACATGGAGCTCGAGCAGGAGCGCGGCATCACGATCAAGGCGCGCGCCGTCACGCTGCGGTACCTCGCTCGAGACGGACGCGAGTACACGCTGAACCTCATCGATACGCCCGGCCACGTGGACTTCTCTTACGAAGTCTCCCGGTCGCTCGCGGCGTGCGAAGGCGCCGTTCTGGTCGTCGACGCGACGCAGGGCGTCGAAGCCCAGACGCTCGCGAACGCGTATCTCGCGGTGCACAACAATCTGACGATCGTGCCCGTGATCAACAAGATCGATCTTCCTTCGGCCGAGCCCGAGCGCGCGCGGGAACAGATCGAGCAGGTGATCGGCATTCCCGCGCACGACGCGGTTCTGACTTCGGCCAAGCAGGGAATCGGAATCGACGAGCTTCTGGAGAGGATCGTCCGCGACGTCCCGCCGCCGAAGGGAGATCCTGAGGCCCCTCTCAAGGCACTGCTCTTCGATTCCTGGTATGACCCCTATCGGGGCGTCACTTCGTTCGTCCGCATCGTCGACGGCCGGCTGCGCCCGCGCCGGAAGATCCGCGCGATGGGAACCGGCCTCGAAGCTGACGTCGAGGAAGTGGGAGTCTTCCGGCCCGGGCGGGAGGCGGTCGAAGAGCTTTCGGTCGGCGAGGTTGGCTTTCTTTGGGCCAACATCAAAGACCTCCACTCGACGAGGATCGGCGACACCATCACCGAGCTCGATCGCCCGACGGCGGAGCCGCTCGCGGGCTTTGCGGAAGCCAAGCCGATGGTCTTCGCCGGGCTCTTCCCGACCAACGCCGACGACTATGCGAACCTGCGCGACGCGATGGAGAAGCTGCGATTAAACGATGCATCGTTCACCTTCATCCCCGAGAACTCGACCGCTCTGGGGTTCGGCTTTCGCTGCGGGTTCCTGGGGCTGCTCCACATGGAGATCGTGCAGGAACGGCTCGAACGGGAGTTCGACCTCGACCTGATCACGACGGCGCCCGGCGTCAACTATCGGGTGACGACGACCAAAGGTGAGGTGCTCGACATCGTCAACCCCAACCACCTCCCCGCTCCGAACTACATCGAGCGGATCGAGGAGCCTTACATCACCTCGACGATCATCACCCGGGACGACTTCCTGGGAGGTCTGCTCAAGCTGTCGGAGGAGCGCCGCGGCGTGCAGAAGTCGCTCGAGTATCTCTCTTCCAACCGCGTCGTCCTGACCTACGAGTTTCCGCTGAACGAGGTCGTCCTCGATTTCTACGACAAGCTCAAGTCGGTCTCCAAGGGCTACGCCTCCTTCGACTACGAGTTCCTCGGGTACAAGGAGGGCGACCTCGTGAAGCTCGATATTCTGGTCAACGGAGAGCCGGTGGACGCGCTCTCCCTGATCGTGCACCGGGATGAGGCGGCCGCCAAAGGGAGAATGCTCGCCGCAAAGATGAAAGAAATCATCCCCCGACAGATGTTTGAAGTCGTGATCCAGGCGGCCCTCGGGTCCAAGATCATCGCGCGGGAGACGGTCTCGGCAATCCGAAAGAACGTCCTGGCGAAGTGCTACGGCGGCGACATCACGCGCAAGAGAAAGCTCCTGGAGAAACAGAAGGAGGGCAAGAAGCGGATGAAGCGAGTCGGCCGGGTGGATATCCCCCAGGAAGCCTTTCTCGCCGTCCTCAAAGTCGAATGAAGAAAGAATCAGTCGAGATCGCCGACGACGCCGCGGCCGCTCCCCATTCGGCCACGCGCGAGTGGTACGAGTCGTTGCTCGTCGCCGCAGTGTTCGTCTTCTTCGTGCGGACCTTTGTCGTTCAGACCTATCAGGTTCCGACCGGCTCGATGGAGAGGACGATCCTCATCGGAGATCACCTGCTCGTCAACAAGTTCGCGTTCGGGCCGCGGCTTCCCGTTCTGGCGCGCCTCCTTCCGTATCGCGACGTGCATCGCGGCGACATCATCGTGTTCAAGAAGCCGGGAGACGACATCAACGACACCAACATCCTCGTCAAACGGGCGGTCGGGACGCCGGGCGACACCCTGAACGTCCGAAACAAACTTCTCTACGTCAACGGCGCCGCGGCGGACGGGCCGCAGGTTCAGCACATCGACCCGGAGGTCGACCCACACGGTCCGCGCGACTTCTTCGGCCCGGCGACGCTCCCGCCCAGCTCTTACTTCGGAATGGGTGACAACCGCGACAACTCGCTCGACAGCCGCTTCTGGGGGTCGATTCCTCGAGAGAACATCTTCGGCCGGCCGTTCTTGATCTACTGGTCTTACGAAGCCGAGCCGAACTCGCACATCTGGAGGGGCGCTCTCGCGAAAATCCGCCAATTGGCGTCGGTCGCGGTTCACTTCTTCACGCGGACGCGGTGGGATCGGATGTTCCGCCTCGTGCGCTGAGTGTGATTCCAGGAGATCGAACTCCGGCGCCGGGCCCGGCTCCCTTGTCGCCACGCTCGGGCCAGGCCGCAGAAAGCCAGAACCGGGCCCTCGCTTGTCGTTCCGTCGCAGTCGTTCCAGGGCGAGAGCTACTCTCTTCCATGCTCCGTCGCTCACGGCTCCTGCGGGAGCCGGTCCCGCCGCCAGGAGAGGAACGGCCATGAGCCGCAGCGCGAGGGCCGGAGGCGTGACGCCGGACGAAGGCCTCGTGTGCGGAAGTCTGGGGTCGGTCCCGTTCAGAACATTCTCGGCCGCCTGGTCGCGGAGCGACCGCCGCGGCCGAAAGCCGCAGGACCCCGACGGCCCGACTCGATGTCTACGAATAACATCTTGAGAAATACAGTTGGGAGCGGATCCTTGCTCTCGTTTAGAAAATTGGGCGGTGCCGGTCGCGCAACAGCCGCCCGCGGCGCCAGTTGAACATCGCCGTTGCACCGTCGCATCGTCCGCGCGACGTCGTCGAGGTCGTGGTGGTCGCCGTTCTTCTCGCCCTGTACGTCCGCACGTTTCTGCTCCAGGCCTTCGTCGTCCCGACGCCGTCGATGGAAGACACCGTTCTCGTCGGAGACCGCCTCCTGGTCAACAAGTTCATCTTCGCTCGCCACGCGCGATGGGAGGAGAAACTGCTGCCCCACCGGCCGGTGCGGAGAGGCGATGTGATCGTCTTCCAGTTTCCGCAGGATCCGCGAAGCGACTTCATCAAGCGGGCGGTCGCGCTACCCGGAGACACGATCGAAATCGAGGGGCGAACGGTTCGGATCAACGGCGCGCCGGAGCAGGGGGCCCACGCGCATTACTCCGACGCCGCGAGGTCGGCGGACTCGGCGTTCGATGATCCGCTCGGACGCCGGGATCGGCTCGCGCCCAGGCGAATGCCGGAGAGAATGTATTTCGCGATGGGAGACAACCGCGACAATTCCAACGACAGTCGATTCTGGGGGCCGGTCCCGGCAGAGAACCTGAAAGGCCGGGCGTTGTGTGTCTACTGGTCATCCACCGAGGAAGTTCGAAAGGCGGGCTCCTGGCGGCGACTCACGGCTCTCTTCACCGCGACGCGATGGACGCGAATGATGCGCTTCGTCCGCTGATAGAGCTACCGCATCCGGACGTCGAAGGTTACAATTTAGAGAGAGATTTGGAGGATTCATGAGGCGTGCGCGCGGCTCGCGCGGTGCTGCAGGATTCGGCTGTGTCGTCTGGATCATCATTCTCGCCTTCGTCGGCTACTGCTTCGTCCAGATCGTGCCGGTCAAGATCGCCAGCTCTCAATTCGAAGACTTCATGGAGGAGGAAGCCGGCTTCGGCTCCGTGAAGGGCCTCCCCCAACTCGAAAAGGAGATTCTCGCCAAGGCGCGGGAGTTGAAGATTCCACTGACCAAGGAGAACTTGAGCGTCCGGAGAGGCCGAGAGGCCATCACGATCGAAGCGCACTACGAGATGACGGTCGATTTCTTCGGCGGCTTCTACAAGTACGTCTGGAAATTCAATCCCGTGATCTCGCGGCCGACCTTCGCCGTGTAGAGATTCGCGGCTCGCTTCCGTCCGCCGTCCATGCGTGACCGATCGAAGTTCGGATGGAGCATCGCCGAGGTTTCGCGGAGGACGGGGATACCCGCCACGACGCTTCGCTTCTACGAGAAGGAGCTTCCGGGACTTCTTCCGATCCACAAGACCCGAGGAGGACATCGCCGCTACAGCCCGAGCGACGTCGCCCGGCTCGATCTCGTCCGGCGCCTCACCACGCGGGAGGGCGTGACGCTGGCTCAGGTGCGTGCGATCCTGACCTCCCGGGGAGACTACGAGCCGCTGCGGGAAGAGATCGAGCGGCTGGGTGAGCGGCTCGGCCGGCAATCGGACGCCATCGAAGACCTGTCCCGACGCGTCGGCCTGCTCGAAGAGAAAGCCGAGATCCGGAGCTCCACTCGTTCGCGGCGGCGGGGCTGGTTCCGCCGCGCCGATTCTTGACGAGTCCGTGGCATCGCGGGAATAAACCCTGAAACACGACGATTCGGACGGACGATGCCCGAGAAGGAGGGTTTTGACATGCGTCTTTCCCGACTGATCCCCCTCGTCGCTCTGCTCGCGATGGCCAGCTCCGCGGTCTTCGCCGCGCCCGCCATCGGGGCCGCTGCTCCCGATTTCACGCTCACGACTCTGGGCGGAAATAGCTTTTCGCTGGCGCAGGCGGCCAGGACTCACAAGGCCGTCGTCGTCATGTTCGTCGCCACCAAGTGTCCCTACTCCAACGCCTACAACGATCGGATGCGCGACATGTCCGCGCTCTACGAAAAGCAGGGAGTCCTGTTCGTGGGGATCAACAGCAACAAGACCGAGCCGGCGGACGAGGTCAGCGCGCACGCGAAGCAGCACGGCTTTGCTTTTCCTCTCATGAAGGACCCGGACAACAAGGTCGCGGATCTCTATGACGCGCGGCACACACCCGAGATCTATGTCGTCGATCCACAGGGAAAGCTCGTGTATCACGGCCGGATCGACGAGAACTACGAGGAGCCGACCAAAGTCACCTCGCCGGATCTCAAGAACGCCCTCGATCAGATCCTCGCCGGAAAGCCGATCGTCAAGGCGGAAACAAAGGCCTTTGGATGTTCGATCAAGCGCGTTTGAGTGAGCGAGCCGCGGATTCTGTTGCTCACCTCGCCTCGCTAACTTTGAACCCTCTCTTCCGAGGCCAGGCAGCCGACCGGAAACGGTGCGATCATGGTACTAGCCTGGCCTCGCTAAAGAGTTGCTCGATCAAACGAGTCTGATGGAAGGGCTAAGGTCTTGCGGCTCACCTCGCCAACGCTAACTTTGAACATTCTCTTCCCAGGCCGGGCAGCCGGCTGGTGACAGCGCGATATGCGTACTCGCCTGGCCTCGCTTAGCGTCTGGGCTGCCCTCTTTCTTGCGCTCGAGTGCGCCGCAGCAGGCGCGCAGACTTCGAAGCTCGCCGGTGAAATCGACGCGAAAGGCTTGCAGAAGCTCGTTGCCAGCCAGAAAGGCCGCGTCGTGCTGGTGAATTTCTGGGCGACCTGGTGTGTGCCGTGCCGCGAGGAGTTTCCGGATCTCCAACGGCTCCAAAAGAAGCTCGGTCCGCGAGGTCTTCAGATCTTCGGTATCTCGACCGACTTGTCGAAGGAGATGCCCGAGGTCGAGAAGTTCATCGCCATTTCGAGGTCCGAGTTCCCCAACTACCACAAGACGACGGAGGGGGACGATCAGGACTTCATCGACGCCGTCGACAAGGCCTGGGGAGGCGAGCTGCCTTTTTCCGTGCTCTACGATCGCGCCGGCAGGAAGGTGAAGACTCTCTCCGGCAAGCACTCGTATGCGGATTACGAGAAAGAGATCACAGCCGTACTGAAGTAACCGAAGCTGTCGGGGATCAGAGTCCTGAGTCGAGAGTCGATTATGTCGGATCTGACATAATACGTTCGGACTTCGGGTTAACGCCGTTCTTCGAACGGCGTTGCCTACTACTGCGGGTCTGCCTCTGGTGGTCGGCTCGCACTTCGGATTGCTCTACCGAAATCCCACTCGGACTCTCTTCCGCCGCCCGTCGACTCCCCATGCCCCGTAACCCACGGCCGCGATCAGAAGTAATAGGAGTATGGCGAACTTGGTCGTGAGCCCGGCCGTGATCCAGCCGGTCCAGGAGGAGCCGGGCACGTAAGTCTGCCCGAGCAGGATCGTCAGGAGAAGCAGCACGCCGCCGGACGCCGCGATGCGGGTGAGAAAACCGATCAGCAGGCCGATGCCGACCGCGAGCTCTCCC
>DATDNV010000306.1:0-15960 GCA_036518075.1 Thermoanaerobaculia bacterium | reverse complement strand
CTATCCGACCCTTTCCGAGGGAGACCGCCGACGCGTGGTCGTTGGTTACGACACCCGCTTCGACTCGCCGGAGTTCGCGCGGGCGGCCGCGGACGTGCTCGCGGACTACGGGCTCGAGGTTCTTCTCGCCGACCGTCCGATCCCGACGCCGGCGGTGTCCTTCCACGTGCGCCGCCTCGGACTGGCCGGCGGCGTCTCCATCACGGCGAGCCACAACCCGTCCCCGTACAACGGATTCAAGATCAAGGCGCACTTCGGCGGCAGCGCTCCTCCCGCGCTATACGAAGACGTGGCGCGCGCGCTCCGGTCGCCGACGAGTCGCCCCTCGCGTGCCGGCCGCGTCGAGACCGCCGATCTGACGAAACCGTACGCCGATCGCCTCGCGGCGCTCGTGGACGTCGCCGCGATTCGTTCCGCGCGTCTGGCCCTCGTCGCCGACGCGATGCACGGAGCCGCGGGATCGCTGGTGGCCGAGATCGCCGGTGGCGGACGGTGCCGGATCGTTCCGTTTCGGACGGAGCGAGACGTGCTCTTCGGAGGCGTCAACCCGGAACCGATCGGCGCGAACCTTTCGGCGACCTCGGAGCGGCTTCGCGCGGAGCGCGCCGATCTCGCCGTGGCGACCGACGGCGATGCCGACCGGCTGGGCGTCCTCGACCGGGAGGGGCGCTTCGTGTCTCCCCATCGCGTTCTCGCGCTGCTGCTGCTCCACGCCTTTCGAAGGCGCCGCCTTCGGGGCGGCATCGCCAAGACATTTTCGACCTCGCTCCTCATCGATCGGATCGCGGCGGCTCTCGGCTCTCCGCTTCACGAGACTGGAATCGGCTTCAAGTACGTCGCGGAGCTGATGAATCGGGGCGAGGCAGCGGCGGGCGGCGAAGAAAGCGGCGGATACGCGTTCGCGTTCCACCTCCCCGAGAGGGACGGAGTGCTCAACGCGCTTCTTCTCATCGAAAGCCTCGCCGTTCGGGGCCAGGATCTGGATGCGGCGCTGGCCGAGCTCGCGGCGGAGTTCGGAGAGTTCGCGTACGACCGCAGGGATTTCTATCTTCCGGTCGGTGTCATCCACGAATTCCTCGCCGAGGTGGAGTCAGCGCCTCCCCCTTCACTCGCCGGAGAGACGGTTACCGCGATCGCCAACAAGGACGGAATCAAGTACCGGTTCGGCGCATCAGGCTGGCTGCTCCATCGGCTTTCGGGAACCGAGCCGATGATCCGTCTCTACTGCGAGCACGCCGACCCGAGAGCCGTTCCGCGGATCCTCGACGCGGCATCGGAGCGGCTCGCTTCCTTCGCGAACGCCCGCGGCGTCGAGCCGCGGTCGCATCTTTGAGCTATCAGCTGTCAGGAATCAGCTATCAGCTGGGCTAATGTCAGATCTGATATAACGTGGCTGCGCCTCGAACCTCAGACCTTCAACCTTAGACCTTGGACCTAACTACCGCCGGTCCGCTTCGGAGGGGCGGGCGAGATCCGAAGCCCGGCGCCGCGGGCGCGGAGGCTCGGTGAGAACGGTGCCGGTTCCCTCGAATCGAATCTTCGGGGCAGAACCGACGTCGGGCATCATGACCTCTTCGAGGAAACGGTCTTCCAGGACCGACGGCACCAGGTCTCCCGTCCAGGCCACGAGATCGCGCGATGAGACGTTCAGAGGAAATTCGCTCGAGACCTCGTGGGCCAGCAGCGGCCCGCCGACCGAGAGGATCACGCTTCCACGGCCCTGAATCTTCAGAATGTCGACCCGCCGGTTCATCCGAAAGTCGTGAATCGGCTCGAGGCGGAAAGACAGGCCGTGGTCGAGAGCCAGCAAACGGCTGCCCTCGAGGTACAGGGACTGATTCGAAAGATCACGGCGGAACGCAGAGCGGCCGGGATCGTTGACGAAGAGATAACCGCGGCCGTCCGCCCGCAGAATCTTCTCCAGCCGCGTTCCGCGGAACGCCGGCTCGGCGGAAAAGCGGATCTTGCCGCTGTACCAGACCACGGAGCCCTTGCGCACGAACACGACTCCTCGCGAGGCGATCTCGAGTCCGCCGTCCGGACGCACATGGAAGAGGGGCCGGCCATCGGTATCGCGTGTGGCGCCGCGCGGATCCGGCGCGGTCTCCCGCGAGAAGCTCGGCATCGCCTCGACCGGCGAGGAGACGACGGTCGACGTCACTCGAATCTTCTCCGGCGGCTCCGCGGCGCCGGAAGCCGTCGGGCCCGCGGCGATCGGCGTCTGCGCCTCGGTGACGGGAGCCGGCGGCGGCGCGACTGGGACGGGAGTCGCGGGCGGCGGCTCGGCGGAGGCGCGGACCGGACCCGACAGAGTCTCCGAAAGGAGATCGTCGGGAACCTGAAACGGCGGCAGGTCGGCGGCCGCGGGGGACTCGGTCGCGGTCGGTGCGGTGTCGACTTGCGCCGGACGCCGCTCCGTGGCGCCGGGCCGGATGGGCGTCGGCTCCTCGGGAACCGCGGACCGCGGAAGAGGACCCTCCCGCGCGGTGCGCCGCAAGCTCTCTTCGATCTCCGTCACGACGCGATTCGCACCGGCGAACTTCAAGTGCTCGACCGCGAGGCCCAGCTTTCCGCGCATCCGGTAGAGCAATCCGAGATAGAGGTGGCTTCTCGGATGATCGGGCTTCACGTCGATCGCCTTGCGAAGCTCCTGCTCCGCTTCGCCCAGCACGCCCGCCTTGAAGAGAATCAGTCCCAGATTGCAGTGCAGAACTGCCGACGAGGGATTCTTCTCGAGAAGCGCGCGCGCCGCCTGCGCGGCCTCGTGGTAATAGCCGCGCTTGAACTCGATCACGGAAAGCAGATTGAGGACATCCTCGTCGTTCGGTCTCGCGAGCTCGGCGAGCTCCAGCTCCTGACGCGCCAGATCGAAACGCTCCTCCGCCAGGTGCTTGCGCGCGCGGCTCAGGTGCACGAGAAAGATCCCCTGGTCGAGGGGAGGCACCGGGGCTCGAGCCATCACCGGCCTCTGCGCGTCTGCCACTAGCTGCGCCGCAGCGCGACCCGCGCCGACAATTCGGTGGTGATCAAGGGCCGGTTGTTCTTGTCACGCGTGAGGCGCACCGGCTTGTTCGGGGCCGGCGCAAAGGTCTCGCTTTGCGGTTTTCCAAATCCTCCGCCGAGAGTGGCTTTGCCATAGTAGGCAGCGAGCCCCTTATGCACGTAGAGCCGCGTCTCCGCGAACGGAGGAATGCCTCCGTAGCGAGCGACCGCGTTCTCACCGGCGTTGTAAGCGGCGAGCGACCGAGTCAGGTCTCCGCCATAGACCGACATCAGATAGGCCAGGTGCATGGCGCCGGCGGCGACGTTCTCGGCAGGATCCCAGACATCCTTGACGCCGTACTGCGCGGCGGTCTCGGGCATCAGCTGCATCAGGCCTCGAGCGCCTTTGCGCGAGATCGCCCGGGGATTGAACGCCGACTCGATCAGCATCACCGACTTCACGAGCCTGGGGTCGAGCGAGTTGACGTGCGCCGCGGTCTCGATCAATCCATCATAGAGAGACGGAATCGCGATCCGCGAGGCGAGCCAGCTGTCGCTCTCGCGCAGGACTTCGTGCGCCGCTTCGCCGATTCCATCGTTGTAGATGACCGTCTTGCCGTCCTGAACGACCAGA
Organism: Thermoanaerobaculia bacterium; assembly: GCA_036518075.1. GTDB lineage: Bacteria > Acidobacteriota > Thermoanaerobaculia > UBA5066 > Gp7-AA6 > DATDNV01. The sequence continues at coordinate 12,344 of DATDNV010000306.1, read as the reverse complement.
CGCACGCGAGCCCAGGTCACGTGCGCGCAGCAAAAAGCCACCGCCAGAGCCACGAAATACTTGCGATTCATGGGAAAGAGCGGAAATTATAGCGCCGCGCGATAAACCACGCTCTGACAGATGGTTACGCCGGAGAGTTACGCGCCGGCCAGTAGCTCCCGGATCGCGGGCTCGGCCTCCCGCAGCGCGCCGGGAAGCAGGCTCTCGTTTTTTCCGCCCGCCTGGGCGAGGTCGGCCTTGCCGCCTCCGCTTCCGCCGAGCGCTTTTCCGATCCGCGCGGCGATCCGCGAGGCCGGAATCCGGCCGGACAGATCCGGAGTCACTGCGGCCACGACCGACGTCTTCCCCTCTACCACGCTGCCGACCACGACGACGCCGCTCTTCAACCTCGATCGCAGCGTGTCGGAGAGGTTTCGAAGCTCCGGAATCGAGAGACCCGACGCGATGCGCGTGACCAGCCGGACGCCGTCGATGTCGGTTGTCTCCCCGGCGCCGTCCGAGTCGCCCGAAGCGAGCTTCATCTTGAGGGAAGCGACCTCGCGCTCGAGAGCCTTCATGCGCTCCTCGCGTTCCTGCCACTTCTCCGGCAGCTTCTCGCGCGGGATCTGCGCCGCCGCGGAGAGCGCGTTCAGAGTGTCCTCGTCCTGGCGCAGCAGGTCGACGGCGCCGAGCGAAGTCACCGCCTCCAGGCGCCGCACGCCGGCGGCGAGACCCTTGTCGGAGATGATCTTGAACGCGCCGATCTCCCCGGTTCGCGGAACGTGGCAGCCGCCGCAGAGCTCGGTGGAGAAGCCCGGAACCGTCACGACCCGCACGCGCTCGCCGTATTTCTCGCCGAAGAAGGCGATCGCGCCGCGGCCCTTCGATTCTTCCATCGACATGTACTCCTTGGCCACCGGGACGTCGCGGAGAACCTCTTCGTTGACGAGTTTTTCGATCTCAGCGATCTGCTCCTGAGTTGTGGGAGCGGACGCCGCGTAGTCGAAACGCAGCCGATCGGGAGCGACCAGCGATCCCATCTGCCGCGCCGACTCGCCGAGAACCTTGCGCAGCGCCGCATGAAGCAGGTGAGTTCCGGTGTGATTGGCCTGGGTGCGCCGGCGCGTCCACTCCGGTACCTGCATTTCCACGAGCGTTCCGGTGCGCAAGACCCCTCGCTGAACCGTCGCGCGGTGCGCGATCAGGTTCGCCACCGGTTTTTGCGTGTCCGTGACCTCCGCCTGACCGCCCGACCAGCTCCAGGTTCCGACGTCGGCGACCTGGCCGCCGCCCTCCGGATAGAAGACGGTCCGATCGGTGACCGCGTCTCCCGTCTCGCCTGCGGCCAGTGCTTCGGCGGCGGCTCCGTCCTTCACGATCGCCAGGACGCGAGCGCCCGAGAGACCGCAAAAGTCGAGCTCCGGGTAGCCTCGAAAGACCGAGTGTTCCGCCGGCAGCTTCAGCTTTTCGAAAACGGTCGCGTCGGTCGCCGAGAACTTCGCGGACGCGCGCGAGCGCTCGCGTTGGCGCTCCATGGCCTTGTCGAAGGCGGCACGGTCGGCCGAGAGACCTTCGTCCCGCGCGATCTCTTCGATCACGTCAACCGGTATTCCATGGGTGTCGTACAGGCGAAAGAGAGCCTCCCCGGAGATGGTCCGCGAGCCCTCGCGCCGGAGACGCTCGATCTCCTCGCCGATCAGGTCGATGCCGGACGACAGCGTGCGGACGAATCGCTCTTCCTCGGCTCGCAGGTCGTGAGACACGCGCCGGTTGACCGACGGAAGCTCCTGCGCCGTGAAGTAGACGCCCTCGAAGATCTTGGTGATCACCTCGACGAGCGCATAAAGGATCGGTTCCTGCACCTCGAGGTGACGCGCATACCGAAGCGCCCGGCGGATGATGCGCCTCAGCACATAGCCCCGGCCCTCGTTGGAGGGAAGGACGCCGTCGGCCATCAACATGGTCGCGGCGCGGGCATGGTCGGCGATCACCCGGAAGGGTGCGTCTTCGACGGCGAGACCCCCCGCGTACTTCCGGCCCGAGACCTCCTGGATCTTTCCGATGATCGGCAGGAAGAGGTCAGTGTCGAAGTTGTTGTTCTTGCGCTGCAGGATCGCGGCGATCCGCTCGAGTCCAGCCCCGGTGTCGACCGAGGGCTTGGGCAGCGGCGTCATCCTTCCGGAGGCGTCGCGCTCGAACTGCATGAAGACGAGGTTCCAGATCTCGAGGTTTTCGTCCCCGGGCCCGTTCACGAGCTCCGCCGTGTTCTTCGAGAGATCCTTGCCGCGGTAGTAGTGAATCTCCGAGCACGGACCGCACGGCCCGGTCTCCCCCATCGCCCAGAAGTTTTCCTTCTCGCCGAATCGCAGGACCCGCGATTTCGGGACGTGTCTCTCCCAGAGCTGGGCCGCTTCGTCATCGTCGGTGTAGACGGTCGCCCAGAGCCGCTCGGGTTCGAGACCATAGCCGTTCTTCTCGTCGGTGACCAGCTCCCAGGCGAAGCGGATCGCCTCGTCCTTGAAGTAGTCCCCGAAGGAGAAGTTCCCCAGCATCTCGAAGAAGGTGTGATGCCTTCCCGTGTAGCCGACGTTGTCGAGATCGTTGTGCTTGCCGCCCGCGCGGACGCACTTCTGAGCGCTGGTCGCGCGGACATAATCCCTCTTCTCCCGTCCCGTGAAGACGTCCTTGAACTGGTTCATCCCGGCGTTGGTGAAGAGCAGAGTCGGATCCTCGGCCGGGATGAGAGAGGACGAGGACACCCGGCGGTGGCCCCTGTCCTCGAAATACTTAAGGAATGTCTCCCGAATCTCCCTCGACGACTTCATTGGAGCCTTTCATGATCTCAGAAACTTCGTCCGCTGCGAACCCCCGCCGCAGCAGCGCGGTCCGGATCTTCTGGCGGCGCTTCTCGAGCGGCAAGCGGGCATGCGTCCGTTCGAGCCTCTGAAACACGCTCGACAGCGTCTCCGATTCCTCGGAGGCTCCCCTCTCCGGCAGAACCTGCGCGATCGTCTCCCGGGAGAATCCCCGCAGCGACAGCTCTCGCTCGATGCGGCTGCGCCCGTACCGGCGAGCCCGGCTCCGGACAAAGGTTCGGGCCGCAGCGAGATCGTCGAGCCAGCCTTCGCGCGCAAGTTTGTCGAGCGCGCCGGCCGCGGCCGCGCGGGCAAAGCCCCGAGCCTCGAGCGCCCGCGCCAGTTCCCCTCGTCCATAGGCCCGGGCCGTGAGAAGCCGCAGAGCGCGCGCGTATGCAGCCGGGGAATCGGACGGATCGAGAGGACGCTTTGGGCGCTTCGTGCGGACGCCTTGCAGACCCGGGCAGCCGCCTCAGCGAGTGCCCGGCGGCTGCCTCGAGAAATCGAACGGAGACTCCTCCGATTCGAGCGGGTTGAAGTCGGTCGGCGCTTCCAGCTCCGCGTCCATCTCCTCGCGGGCGAGGTCGGAGGTGGACTGAATCCCCTGGATCTTGAGCTTGAACTCGTTGGGATTCGTCGCGCGCTTCAACGCTTCCTCGAGCGTGATCAGGCCCGACTTGTAGAGCTGGTACAAAGACTGGTCGAAGGTCTGCATCCCGTATTGCGAGGTGCCGGCCGCGATCGCGTCCTTGATGAGCTTCGTCTTTTCCTTGTTCTCGATGCATTCCCGCACGTAGGCGGTGCGGATCAGAATCTCCGCAGCGGGGACTCGGCCGAGGCCGTCGGCGCGAGGCATCAGGCGCAGCGAGATGACCGCTTTGAGCACCGCGCCGAGCTGGAGCCGGATCTGCTTCTGCTGGTGGGGCGGAAAGACCGAGATGATGCGGTTGACCGTCTCGGTCGCGTCCAGAGTATGGAGCGTCGAGAAGACCAGGTGGCCGGTCTCGGCCGCGAGCAGCGCGGTTTCGATCGTCTCGTAGTCGCGCATTTCGCCGACGAGAATGACGTCCGGGTCCTGGCGCAGAGCGCTTCGCAGAGCCACGGCGAAACCCTTGGTATCGACCTCGACCTCGCGCTGGTTGATGATCGACTTCTTGTCCCGGTGCAGAAACTCGATCGGGTCCTCGACCGTGACGACGTGCTCGTTGCGGATCGCGTTGATGTGATCGATCATCGCCGCGAGCGTGGTCGATTTACCGGAACCGGTCGTTCCCGTGCAGAGGACGAGCCCGCGCTGCTCCTGGCAGATCTTTTCGAGGACCGGTGGCAGGAGCAGATCCCGGATCGTCAGGATGCGCGACGGGATGACGCGAAGCACCAGCCCCACCGTGCCGCGCTGCTGGAAGATCGCGCAACGGAACCGGCCCAGATTCGGCACCGAGTAGGCGATGTCGATCTCATAGTCGTTCTTGAACTTCTCCTTCTGCCGCGCCGACATGATGGAGAAGGCCATCGCGATCGTGTCTTCCTGCATGAGGCGGCGCACGTCGGTGAGGGGCGTCAGAACGCCGTCGATCCTCAGGATCGGAAACGCGGACACCTTCAGGTGGAGGTCCGACGCCTTGCGCTCGACCGCGACTTTGAGCAGGTCGTTGATGTGCATGGATTAGCCTCTTTTGGCTGATTAGGTTACGCCGGTCGGTCCGGGAATGGAAGAGCCGAGGGGTCTAAAGTCCAAGGTTTCAAGTCCAAGGTTCCCGGGTCCGAACCTTAGACCTTGGACCTTTAACCTTAGACCCTTGCCTCCACCGGCACCGGCGTCAGCCAGCCGTAGCGATCCTCGATGTCGCCGTGCAAGAGGCCGAAGAACTCTTTCTGGAGACGGGCAGTGACCGGTCCGCGAACTCCGGTCCCGACCGGGATCCGGTCCACCGACCGGATCGGCGTGATCTCGGCGGCCGTCCCGGTGAAAAAGACCTCGTCGGCGATGTAGAGCATCTCCCGGGCGATCTGCTGCTCGACGACGGTGTATCCCGCGTCGCGCGCGAGCGTCACGACCGAATCTCGTGTGATGCCGGGAAGGATCGTGCCAGCGAGCGGCGGCGTGACGATTCGCCCTCCATAGACCAGGAAGATGTTCTCGCCGCTCCCCTCCGAGACTCGCCCCGCATTGTCGAGCGCGATCCCCTCCGTGTAACCGTTGGTGATCGCCTCCATCTTGATCAGGGCCGAGTTCAGATAGTTCCCGGTCGCCTTGGCCATCGCCGGAAACGTATTGGGCGCCATGCGGTTCCAGGAGGAGACACAGACATCCACGCCCTTTTCGATCGCTTCGTCTCCGAGGTACTTTCCCCATTTCCAGACGGCGATCAAGACTTCGACCGGACTGCGGAACGGGTTGACCCCGAGGGCGCCCAGGCCGCGATAGACGAGGGGGCGGATGTAGCACTCGTCGAACCCGTTGGCGCGGACCGTCTCGAAAATTCCTTCCTTGAACTCCTCCCGCGTGTACGGGATCTCCATCCGATAGACCTTGCACGAATCGAAAATCCGCTTGACGTGCTCCTCCAGCCGAAAGGCAGCGGGCCCGTTCTTGGTCTTGTAGACGCGCGCTCCCTCGAACATGGCGGAGCCGTAGTGCAAGACGTGGGAGAACGCGTGGATCTTGGCCTCCGCGAAGTCCACGAGCCGCCCGTTCATCCAGACTTTCTTGACGTCTTCGTAGGACATCGCGCTTCCCTCCGTGCCGAGGCGGGAGTCGGGTGAGTATGTTCTCAGCGAAAGGGGGTGTCAATCGGAAGAAGGATTGGATTCCTCGAACCATTGAGTCATTGAGAGATTCCGTCGAAATCCGAGTCGATGAAAACGATGCTCAACGACGCGATGAATCCATTTTTTCCAGCGCCGCCCGAGCGAGCACCATGGCGGCCACCGCAGCCGTCTCCGCGCGCAGCTTCCCGGCGGGTAGACGCACGAGCTTCCAGCCTTTGACCGTGGCCTCCATCCGTTCGGCGGGCGACCATCCTCCTTCGGGGCCGACCAGAATCCGCACCGCGCCGGGTTCGAGGTCGTTCGGAAACGGCTCGCCCTCGAGATCGAGAAAGAACCGATGCATCCCCGGCTCTCGCCAGGCGTCCGCGAGGCCGACCGGCCCCTCGACGTGCGGCCAACGCGCCGACTCACACTGCTTCGCGGCTTCTCGCGCCACGCGGCTGAGGCGCGCCACGTTCGATTGCGAAGAACGAAATCCTTGCGCGCGCTCCGAAGCGACCAGAACGATCCGAGACGCCAGAAGCTCCGTCGCCTTCTCGGCGACCCACGCCATTCTTTCCGGCCGCAGCGCGGAAAGCAGCAGCGTCAGGTCGATCTGCGGCTCCGCTGTCCGAATCACGTCGTCGATCTCGACCTCCGCGCGGGAGGAGGTCAGCCGAATCAGCCGCCCGTGCGACTCCATCCCGGTTCCATCGACCAGCGCGACGGGATCCCCGGATTCGAGCCGGCGCGCGCGGGCGTGCGCCGCCTCCGCCCCCGTGATCACCACGCGAGCTCCCGGTTCGGGACAGCGCGAGACGATCAGGCGCGCTCGAGACAAAGACAGGCCCAGTCTTCTTCTACGCGGCGGCCGGCGAGCCGCCACCGTTTCGAGCGCGTCCGGCGAATGACGTCGGGCTCGGCTTCTCTCGGAATTCCCGAGAGGAAGATCCGTCCCCCCGCCGCCACGCGCGCCAGGATGCTCTTGCGAGCGGGAAGGAACTCCTGGGGAAGCAAGTTCGCCAGGACGAGATCGAAATCTCCCGCGAGCGCATCGGTGGAGGAGGCGACGAGCTGGACGAGATGACCAAACGAGTGGAGGCGGAGATTTTCCCGAGCGATGAAGAGCGCGTCGGCGTCGACGTCGCAGGCGACGACTCGCCGCGCTCCGAGCGAGGCGGCCGCGAGCGCGAGAATCCCCGAGCCCGTCCCGACGTCGAGTACGGAGAGTCCCTCGACCGTTTCGTCCTGAAGAGCGACGAGGACGAGACGGGTCGAGGCGTGCTCTCCCGTCCCGAAGGCGCGCGCCGCCGGGACTCGAAGCGCCGTCCGGCCTTTCGGGGGCTCCGAGTCGGAAGGATCTCCGGGATCGACCCAGAATCTTCGGCCGACCGAAAACGGCCGCGACGCGAGCCGAAACGCCTCCAGAGGATCCTCTTCGGCGATGTCGGTCGTCAGGTCCGAGCGCACGCGCGAGGCTGCGAGCGCGCGCTGGGCCTTTCGCGCGTCGGAGGCATCCCGAAAGCAGGCCACCAGATCCTGGTTTTCCTGCAGCAGCCCGAGCGGCGAATACAGCGAGAGGAGCCCCACGACCCAATCTTCGCGCGCTTTGCGCGGAATGAGGAGACGAGAATATTTGAAACGAGGCAAGCTGTCAGCTTACAGCTATCAGTTATCAGTTATGATTATGCCGGATCTGATATATACCGGACTGAGAACTGAAGACTGAGAAAAAACTGGGACTAAGCGGACAGCCAAGAGCTACTTGAATATCTTCTTGGCTTTTTCCGCCACGCCCGGCCTCTTGGTGGGCGCCCCCACCAGCTCCGCGTACTGCCTCAAGAGCTCGACCTCATTGACCGACGGAGATTTCGGGACAGTGACGTTGACGCGCACGACGAGGTCGCCCCGGCTCTGGCGTCCGAGGCGTCCGAAGCCGTGGCCCCGCAAGCGGACCTCCGAGCCCGGTTGGGTTCCGGGGGCAATCACGATCTTCATCTTGTCCTTGTCTTCCAGCGTCGGGATCGAGACTTCTCCGCCCAGAACGAGCGTCGGATAAGGCAGGTCGAGTGGCAGAACGACGTCATCGCCCTCCCGGTGGAAGACCTCGTCGTCGAGAACCGTGATCACGACGTAGAGATCGCCCGAAGGTCCGCCGGCCGGACCCGCGTCCCCCTCGCCCGCCAACCTCAGGCGCGAACCGGTCTCGACGCCCGCCGGGATGCGAATCTCGAGCTTTCGCGTCGCTCGGCCTCGGCCCTCTCCCTGACACATGCGGCACTTCTTGTCGATGACCTTTCCTTCGCCGCCGCAGGCCGGGCAGGGACGCGTGACGGTGAAGAAGCCCTGGGAAAAGCGCTGGCGGCCATGCCCTCCACACTCGGGGCACGTTCGCGGTTTCGATCCTTTTTCGGCGCCCGACCCGCCGCATTCATCGCAGCGCTCGAGCCGCGAGAGCGCGAGAGGAGCCTCGAGGCCGAACGCCGCGTCGCGGAAGGACAAATCCATCCGGTACACCAGATCGCTTCCCGCCATCGCCCGCGCGCGGCCGCCGCCGAAAGATCCGAGCCCGAAGATCTCCCCGAACAGATCGCCGAAGTCGGCGAAGATCGAAGGGTCGAAGCCGCTGAATCCCCCTCCGGCAGCCGACCCCACGCCCGCATGCCCGAATCGTTCGTAGCGCGCGCGCTTGTCGGGATCGGAGAGGATCGCGTACGCCTCCGACGCTTCCTTGAATTTCTCGGCGGCGGCGGGATCGTTCGGGTTGCGATCCGGGTGGTACTGCAGCGCGAGCTTGCGGTAGGCGGACTTCAGCTGCTGCGTGTCGGCATCGTGGCCCACGCCGAGGATTTCGAAATAATCGCGTTTGCTCATGAATTCAAGATTCCAAATTCAAAATTCAAGACTAGAACAAAGACGGAGCGTGGAGATTCCTTCGGTTTCTGTCTTCCAATCTTGAAGCCTGAATTTTGAATCCGAATCACGCCTTTGCGGCCGTGGCGCCTCCCGCCCCGGCTCGCTGCAGCATGATCCGGGTGAGGACCTTCGAGACGCCTTGCATGTCGAAGATCGCCTCGTTCAAGCCGTCGCGGGAATCTCCGAGAGAGATCTCGCGCGACCGTTTCAACGTCTCCTCGATTCGCTCCCGCTCGTCCGGGGCCAGACCGGCGCCGAACTCGGCCAGCACCTTCTCGTTCGACGCGATCATCGCCTCCAGGCGGCTCTTCGTGTGGGCCATCTCGCGGCGCTGATGGTCGGCTTCCGCGAACGCCGACGCCTCCTTGATGATTCGATCGATCTCGGTCTGCGACAACCCGCCCGCCGGATTGATCTGGATTCCCTGCGCCTTTCCCGTGGCGAGGTCGCGCGCCGAGACGTTGACGATGCCGTTGGAGTCGATGGCGAACGTGACCTCGATCTGCGGAACGCCGCGCGGCGCCGCGGGGATGCCGACGAGCTCGAACCGACCGAGCGATTTGTTCTCTCGCGCGACTTCGCGCTCCCCCTGCAGGACGTGGATCTCGACGACCGACTGGTTGTCCGCGACAGTCGTGAAGACCTTTGTGTTCTTCGTCGGGATCGTCGAGTTGCGCTCGATCAGTTTCTCGAAGACGCCTCCGTGCATCTCGATGCCCAGCGACAGCGGGGTGACGTCGAGAAGGACGACGTCTTTGATCTCCCCCTTCAGGACGCCGCCCTGAATCGCGGCGCCGATCGCGACGACTTCGTCCGGGTTGATCTCGCGGTTGGGCTCCCGCCCGAAGAGCTCGGCGACCATTCGCTGGACCTTCGGCGTGCGGGTCTGGCCTCCGACGAGAATGACCTGGTCGACGTCGGCCGGCTTCAGGTTCGCCGCCTGGAGGGCGTCCAGGCACGGAGCCGCGGTCCGGTCGATGAGATCGGCCACGAGCGACTCGAAGCGCTCTCGGGTCAGCGTTCGGTTGATGTGCTTGGGACCCGACGCGTCGGCGGAGATGAATGGAAGCGTGATCGTCGACTCGTTCGCCGTCGATAGCTCGCACTTCGCCTTCTCGGCGGCCTCCTTGAGCCGCTGCAAGGCCATGCGGTCCTGCTTGAGGTCGATGCCGGTCGACTTCTTGAAGTCGTCGAGGAGCCAATCCATGATCTTCTTGTCGAAGTCCTCGCCGCCCAGGTACGTGTCCCCGGCCGTGGCCTTGACCTCGTAAATGCCCTCGCCCAGCTCGAGGATCGAAATATCGAAAGTGCCTCCGCCCAGGTCGTAAACCGCCACGACCTCGCTGCCCTTGCGCTCCAGGCCATAGGCGAGAGAGGCGGCCGTCGGCTCGTTGATGATTCGCAGGACCTCGAGTCCCGCGATCCGGCCCGCGTCGCGCGTGGCCTGGCGCTGTGCGTCGTCGAAGTAAGCGGGAACGGTGATGATCGCCTCGCTGATCTCCTCACCGAGCGCCTCTTCCGAGAACTCCTTGATCTCCTTGAGAATGAAAGCGGAGATCTCTTCCGGGCTGTATTCGCGCGCGCGCGCTCGGATCTTGACGTCGCCGTTGACCGCGCGAACGATCTCGTAAGGAAGAATCTCGCGGGCATGCTGCGTCTCTTCGGCTTCGAACTTTCGTCCGACGAGCCGCTTCACGGCGAACACGGTGTTCATCGGATTGGTGATCGCCTGACGCTTGGCGATCTGTCCGACGAGCCGCTCGTTGTCCTCGGTGAAACCGACGATGGAGGGGGTCGTCCGGCTACCCTCGCGGTTGGAGAGAACTTGAGGAGTCGCGCCCTCGACCACCGCGACACAGCAGTTGGTCGTACCGAGATCGATTCCGAGGATTCTCCCCAAGATTCCCCCTATCGCCTCTAGTTACCGGCGCTCGGCGACTGTTGCGAATTTCCGGGACGCACCGACACTTTGACCCAGGCGGGACGGACGAGACGGTCGTTCAGGACGTAACCCTTGCGGAGAACTTCGAGAATCGTATTCGGCGGCAGGTCTTCGACCGGTTCCGTCGCCACCGCCTCGTGGAAGTTGGGATTGAATTCGCCGCCGGTCTCGACCTCCTGGAGCCCCTGGCGCTGCAGCAGATCGACGAGCTGCCGGCGGATCAGGCCGATTCCCTGGCCAAAATCGCTCTTTCGTTCTTCCGGCGACGCGTGCGACATCGCTCGCTCGAAGTCGTCGACGATCGGCAGAAAGCTCCTCGCGAGGTCGGCCACCGCGTTCTTGAAGTACTCGCTCTTCTCTCGCTCGGTCCGGCGGCGCATGTTGTCGAACTCGGCGAGCTTCCGCGCGTGTCGATCCTTGAGCTCCTCCAGATCCTGCATCACCGAGTGGAGCTTTTCTTCGGCGGCGGCGATCGCCGAGCGTTCCTCCTCGGCGAGCGCGTCTTCGAGCGTTTGCCCGGTGTCCTCGACCTCGATGTGGTCCACCGATCCGGGGGCCGGGAACCGTCCGCTACGCTGGTCGCGATCGCTCATTCGAGATCATCCTCCGCGGACTTCCCGTCGCGGCGCTCGAGGCGGCCCGTCACCGCGTGGCCGAGCAGCTCCACCACCGGAATCACCCGGGGATACTCCCGCCGAGCGGGGCCGATCACGCCAAGCATTCCAGTCAGTGTCTCTCCCGTTCCGTAAGAGGTCAAGACCGCCGAGAGGCTCGGATCCGAGGTCAGGCCGCTTTCCGAGCCCAGGACGACGCAGGGGCCTTTGGACTCGAGGTAGCGCGTGACCAGATCGAGGAGGCGGACGCGCTCGTCGAACGTCCTGAGGAGCCGCTTGACCGAGTGAAGGTCGGAAAACTCCGGCTTGTCCAAGAGGGTCGCCGTGCCGTCGAAGTAGAAACGCTGCTGGTCGTCGGTCCGGTCGAGCGCGCGACGCCCCAGAGCGAGGCTTCGCGAGAGCATCTGATCGCAGGCGGCTTTCTCCTCGGTCATGGCGGCGACGAGACGGCGCCGCACTTCGTGGACCGTGTGCCCGCAAAACTCCCGGGTCAATCGTTCCGAAACTCTCTCGAGCTCTTCGTGGCCGTAGTCGGCGTCCGTTTCGAACACGGTCGAGACCACGACGTCCGGCTCGTTGACCTGGACGACCAGAATCTTTCCCGGAGCGACGCCGATGAAGCGGAGGCTCTTCACGACCGTATGCAGCGCGTCGGGCGCCATCACGAACCCGACCTCTCCCGAAAGACGGGAAAGAACCCGGGACGCCGCCTGGAAGAGACCGGGAACGTCCGCGCCGGCGGAAGCCAGATCGGAGTCGACCTGTTCCCGCAGGTCGGGAGCGATCTTCCGATGCCGCATCAGCTCGTCGATATAGACGCGATACGCCCGATCGGTCGGCACGCGGCCGGCCGATGTGTGCGGCTGCGCCAGGAACCCGCCGTCGGTCAGGTCGGCCATGATGTTGCGGATCGAGGCCGGCGACAACTCGAAGCGATTGGACTTGAAGAGGGCCCGCGAGGAGACCGGCTTGCCGGTATCCACGTGAAGCCGGATGATCTCCTTCAGGATCGCCCGAGTGCGCATGTCGAGGCTTACCATTCCCAAGACCGCCTTTTCCGCAAACGTCTCCCGTAGCACTCCCGCAGAGCGAGTGCCAGAACTAAGGTACTGGCTTGGTCCCCGCCAGTCAACCGGCGGTCCCCCTTGGGATCGCAAAGGGCCGAGTAGACTTCACTTTCGTGGAGGGAGGAAATGTCCTCGGCGCCGCGCTGGCGATCGTGGGACCAGGCCGGGCGGCGAAGGCGTTCGTTCGCTCGTGGGTCGCTGCGGGCGGACACGTGGGACC
>DATDNV010000305.1:0-2211 GCA_036518075.1 Thermoanaerobaculia bacterium | reverse complement strand
ACAAGCGAGGGCCCGCTTGAACTCAGGCGCGGCGTGGCCCGAGCGTGGCAACGAGGGAGACAGCCGCCACCGGCGCGACGCGCAGGTGACGACGTCTCGAGAACCTACCCCTCCGCGCCGCCTCCCTGGCCGATCGCGCGGGCGATGTCCTTCCGCGTCGCTCCGGTGGCGAGAAGGGAGCGCGCCAGAAGGTCGAGCGTCACCGTGTCGTCGGCCGTCTCCATGCGGGCGAGGCGGGACTGGCTCGTGCCGAGCATTCTCGCGAGGGCGGCCTGCGTGAGATGGTGAGCCTGCCGGCGCTTGCGGAGACTGCGGGCCAGCGCGCTCTTCATGCGCCGGAGCTCCGAGTCTCCCTTCCGATTGGGAAGAAGGTGCTGAACCACGATCGACTCCTTCTCTCCGAGCTCCTGCGAAACGGGCCCGGTAGTCCGACAGTATATCAGATCTGATATAAAGTCAATGCCGGACGATGAGGGCGATCATGCGGCCCGCTTCGGCCCCGTCCCGGCGGTAGGACGCGAACCGATCCCCGCCGCAGCGGGTACAGCCGGGATGGATCTGGATCGCCGCCGAGGAGACTCCGGAGGCGACGAGTTGCGCCCGATTGGCGGCCGCGAGGTCGAGAAAGAATCGCCCTTCGGCCCCGGGGCGAAGGAATTCGCCCGAGAATCGGTCGGAGACATCGGCGCCGACTTCGTAGCAGCAGGCGCCGATCGAGGGACCCAGCCACGCGCGGACCGTTTCGGGACGGTCGCCGAGCGCGCGCAGCGCTTCCACGGCGGCGCTCGCCGTCTCCTGCGCCGTTCCGCGCCAGCCCGCGTGCGCGGCGGCGACCCCGTTCTCGCCCGCCAGGAGGATCGAAACGCAGTCGGCCGTCTGGACGGCGACCGCGACCCCCGGCAGGGAGGTGGCGAGAACGTCGCACGCCCCCGCGTCGCTCACGCGCGCGGCTGGCCGTTCACGAACGATCGAGACGGTCTTCCCGTGGACTTGCGTGGCTCGCACGATCGGCGTTCCATCGAGCTCGAGCGCGTCTGCGAAACGGCGAGCGAGATACGAGGTCGGCGAGGGCTCATGCGCCGGCGCGATCCCTCGCCCGGAAAAAGCGACTCGGAGCCCGTTCGGGACATTCTCCGGCTCGAAGATGAGCTGGCCGCTCCGGCTTTGCTCGCTCCATTCCGCCGCCATTCGTCCATTCTACGGGCGCGCCGAGAACTTTCTGAACCGAGGCCGCAGCCGTGTCCCCTCGCTCATCGCGTCCGGCGGAAAACGACGCTCCGCCGGGATCCCCGCATCGACGTGCTAACATTTCGCGGTGTCCTCCACGGAAACGCTCGCTTCCACGCGGGTTTTCCCCGTCATCGGCCTGGAGGTCCATGCCCAGCTCCAGACCCGTTCCAAGATGTTCTGTGGCTGTCCCGTGGTGGTGGCCGCCCCGGCCAACTCCGCGACCTGTCCGATCTGTCTCGGTTTTCCCGGAGCTCTGCCGGCCGTCAACCGGCATGCGGTGACGCTCGCGCTGCGGCTGGCGGTGGCGGTCGGAGCCCAGATCCACAAGGATTCGCGCTTTGCGCGCAAGAACTACTTCTACCCGGATCTGCCCAAGGGATACCAGATTTCCCAGTACGACCGCCCGCTCGCGACCGGGGGCTCGATCGAGATCGACACCCCGCAGGGTCCCCGGAGAATCCGGCTGGTGCGCATCCATCTCGAGGAGGATGCGGGGAAGCTCCTGCACGAAACTCCCTATGACGACGTGCCCGACTCGGTGTCGCTGGTGGACTGGAACCGCTCGGGGGTGCCGCTGGTCGAGATCGTCGGCGAGCCGGACCTGCGCGCTCCGGAGGAAGCGGCGTCTTATCTGACGGAACTGCGCCGGCTGCTCCGGTTCACCGGCGTCTCCGACGGCGACATGGAGAAGGGCAACCTGCGCTGCGACGCGAACGTCTCGGTGCGCTCGAGCGAAGACGCGCCCCTCGGCACGCGCGTCGAGATCAAGAACCTCAACTCGATCCGTTTCGTCGCCAAAGCGATCGAGCACGAGATCGAGCGGCAGGCCCGGTCACTCGAGCGGGGGGAGCGGATCGAGCTCGAGACCCGCCTCTGGGACGAGCGCGCGGGCCGGACCGTTTCGATGCGCGGCAAGGAAGAGGCGCACGACTACCGCTATTTCCCGGAGCCCGATCTCGGAGCACTGGTGGTCGACGACGC
>DATDNV010000304.1:0-3991 GCA_036518075.1 Thermoanaerobaculia bacterium | reverse complement strand
TATTCTGCTCCCTGCTCCCTGCTCCCTGCTCCCTGCTCCCTGCTCCCTGCTCCCTGCTCCCTGAGTGGATAATGCGGACCCGGCACCGATGGATAGACGCCATCGGCAGAACCGGGAAGGACGCTTCTTCGTAGTACCCGACAAACAGAGAGGCAATCGATGACTCTACGCATTTGCGCTTTCGCTTTCGCTGCTCTTCTTCTGGCTGCCGCCGCGGTCACCGCGCAAACAACTCCACCGCCCGCGCGCGAAGAGCATCCGCTGAAGGAGCTTCCCTACACGCCGAGCCTCGATCTCACCTCGCTCGATCGCAGCGTCGACCCCTGCACCGACTTCTACCGGTTCACCTGCGGCGGATGGATGGTCAGGAATCCGATTCCGCCCGACCAGGCCGCCTGGAGCGTCTACGCCAAGCTCACCGAGGAGAACGCCGAGTTTCTGTGGGGAATCCTCGAAGATGCCTCCCATCCCTCGGCGGATCGCACGCCGGTCCAGCAGAAAATCGGCGACTATTTCGCCGCTTGCATGGACGAGACGGCCGTCCAGCATCTGGGCGCCGCGCCGCTCAAATCGGCCCTCGAAGAGATCGCAGCCCTGAAGAGCAAGAAGGAGCTGGCAGCGCTGCTGGCCCACCAGCACATCGAAAACAGCGGCAGCGGGTTTCTCTTCGGTTTCGGCTCGAACCAGGACTTCGGCGATGCCTCGCAGGTCATCGGCTACGTCGGTGCCGGCGGCCTCGGCCTGCCAGACCGCGACTACTACACCAAGACCGACGAGAGGTCGCTGCAGATCCGGACCAAGTACGTCCGGCATGTCGCTCGAATGCTGGAGTTGATCGGCGAGACGAAGGCGGAAGCGGCCGCTGATGCGAAGTCGGTGATGGCGATGGAAACCGCGCTTGCCCGCGCCTCGCTCACGCGCGTCGAGCGGCGCAATCCGTACAGCCTGTACCACAAGATGGCGCCGGCCGAACTCGCCACCCTGACCCCCTCCTTCGATTGGCGCCGGTACCTCACGGATACCGGCCTTGGCGACGTGGTGACCTTGAACGTCGCCGAGCCTAAGTTTCTCGGAGAGGTCGAGAAGGAGCTCAAGTCGGTCCCGCTCGGGCAATGGAAGACCTATCTGCGCTGGCACCTCGTCAATGCGCGCGCTCCCTATCTCTCGCGCGATTTCGTCGACGAAGACTTCGCGTTCAACCGCAAAACCCTTCGCGGCGTCGCCGAACTTGCTCCGCGATGGAAGAGGTGCGTGCGCCGGGTCGACCGGGATCTGGGAGAAGCTCTGGGTCAGGAATTCGTGCGCCGCACCTTCACTGCCGAGACCAAGCAGAAGACGGTGGAGATGACGCAGCGAATCGAGAAGGCCATGGAGCGGGAGATTCACGAGCTCGACTGGATGACCGACGCCACGAAGGAGCGGGCGCTCGAGAAGCTCCACGCCATCGCGAACAAGGTCGGCTATCCGGATAAGTGGCGCGACTACTCCTCTCTCTCGATCAAGCCGGACGACTTCTTCGGCAACGTCACGCGCGCGACAGTCTTCGAATCCCGCCGAGACCTCGCGAAGATCGGCAAACCGGTCGACCGAGCCGAATGGAGCATGACCGCGCCGACCGTCAACGCGGAATACAACCCGCAGCTCAACGACATCAACTTCCCCGCCGGCGTCCTCCAGCCGCCCCTCTACGACCCCAAGATGGACGACGCCCCCAACTACGGCAATACCGGGACCACGATCGGGCACGAGCTGACGCACGCCTTCGACGACGAGGGACGCCAATTCGACGCAAAGGGGAACCTGAAGGACTGGTGGACGCCGGAGGACGCCAGGGCATTCGAGGAGCGCATCCAGTGCGTTCGTGACCAGTACGCCGGGTACACGATCGTCGACGACATCAAGATCAATTCCAAACTCACCTCAGGAGAAGACGTCGCCGACATCGGTGGGACGCTTCTCGCCTACATCGCGTGGAAGGACGCCACCGAAGGACAGAAGCTCGAGTCGATCGACGGGTTCACGCCGGACCAGCGCTTCTTCATCGGGATGGCGCAGTGGGCATGCGAGAACCAGCGGCCGGAGAACCTGCGCGCCAACGCCATCACGAACCCGCATTCCCCCGGCGAGTACCGGATCAACGGCCCGGTCTCCGACTTGCCTCAGTTCCAGAAAGCGTTTAACTGCGGCGAGGGAAAGCCTCTGGTCAAGGCCAAGGTGTGCAAGGTGTGGTGAGGCCGGAAGTCGGTAGCGGGTAGCGGGTAGCGAACTAGCATATCAGATCTGACATAATTCTTGCGTCCGGATTCCGGCTCCCGGTGATGTGATATAGTGCGCTCGTTCTCGCTTCGCTCGCCTTTGCCAGATCCGTTCTGACGAATTCCCGAACGAAAAAAGTAACGAGAACGCGGAGCGTTAGGCCGGCGCCGCTTCGTTCATTTTTTAGTCCGGAACGAAGGATGGATTCTGATGAAGCTCTATGTAGGCAATCTCCCGTACAACATTTCCGATGATCAACTGAGCGACATGTTCGCAAAGTTCGGCACGCCCGACTCTGCGAAGGTCATCATCGACCGCGACAGCGGCCGGTCAAAGGGTTTCGGGTTCGTTGAATTCAGCAACGACGAGCAGGCCAAGCAGGCGCTGTCTTTGGACGGCACTGACTTCGGCGGCCGTTCGCTGAAGGTCAACGAGGCCCGGCCGAAGACAGAGAACCGAGGCGGGTACAACCGCTACTAATCCGGCTTCTGCGAGTCATTTCGAGGCGGGGCTTGCCCCGCCTCTTTTTTTTGAGGAGACTCGATTGAAGGCCTCGCGACGGACTAGACCCTTTTGTTGGCGATCAGGTCCCAGCGGCCGCAACGTTTTCCTCCGGCCTTTCCATCTTTCTTTTTTCCGCCGCCACTTACGTGGCGGGCTGGCAGCTCCTTGGTGGCTAGATCTCTGACTTGACGCGTTCCCGCAGACGCCGCTCGCCTCGATTCTTGTATGCCATCTGCTCTTCGTTCGACTTGGCCACATCGCGTGCAAGCGGATTGCCATGTGGCTCTGTGTTCAAAGCAGTTGCCGTGGAGCGACTTCCTGCCGCGAGTCATCCAGGTCAGAGCCGCTGAGGAAGAGCACCCGGCCTCGATTCGAGACTGAGGTGTTCGGTTTCGAGTCCAATCGGCGATCGCGCGCCGCGACCACTTGTTCGTAAGTCGCTCGAGGCCAGAGAGTCGCGCGGCTTCCGCTACCTGGCACCGAGGTTGCGGTAGAACACGCCACGAATGCGGCCGGCGGTGATGCCGGCTGAATGGTTAAAGGAGGCTCGTGTGAGAAGGAAGACTGCCAAGTCCAAGTCCGCGAAGTCGATGAGAACTCTTCCCGCAAAGACGCTCGGCGCGAAGGCTGCCAGGGGAGTCAAGGGAGGAGACAAGAGTGTCGCCGTGAAGAAAGGTAGCAGCGATCTGCCGTCTGAGTCGCTCAGCTTCAACTTCACCAAGATCGAATACAAGAACACGCCCTAGTCGTGTGACCTCGTTCTGTCCGAAGAAGGAGGGATTTCATTTTGTGAGGAAGGTCAGCACCACGAAAAGACAGGCTCGGACGCCGACGCGCAACAAGGAGACGCTCAAGGATCTCAGGGCGCCGGATCAGAGCGTCAAGGGCGGACTCGGCCGTGAGCCGTGTCTGGACAAAAACTCTGATGTAACGACCCGTTGACGGAGCGGCGGACGCTAGCTGGTCTTGCGCGAGGCGCAGTGCCCGGCTCGGTTCACACGGCTCTCTTCTTCGGGATGTCGCTCGCGCCGCGCGATGGGTGGATCTGGAAGGCCATCGACGCCGTACGAGATACGTTCCGCTGCGAAGGTTAGAAGAAGGAGCAACTAGTGGGTAGCGAGTCTATATCAGATCTGATATAACAAAGACTTATCTCTTTTCCTGTTTCCTGTTTCCTGTTTCCTGTTTCCTGTTTCCTGTTTCCTGTTTCCTGTTTCCTGTTTCCTGATTC
>DATDNV010000303.1:0-2536 GCA_036518075.1 Thermoanaerobaculia bacterium | reverse complement strand
AAACGCGCTCCCGCGGCGGCGGCGTCGGCCACGGCGGCATCGATCCACTCGGCGGTATCCGTCCAGCCCGAGATCAGCGGCAACAGCCCGCCCGCCGCAAAACCCCGCGAGGCGACCGCCTCCAGCCGCTGCAGGGTCGCCCTCCGATCGGGCAGCAAGACGAAGACCGCGACGAACGCGGGCGAGGGCTCCGGGAGACCCTCGGGGCTGGGATCGTCGAGATACACCGCTCGACCAGACTTCGTCGCGCCTTCCGCCGCTGCCCGGTAGGCGCCGCGAATGGGTTCGGCGGCATAGCCTGGACCGACGAGCACCGCCCCGGCCGGTCCTCCCGACAAGGCCTCCTCCCAGGCTTCCGGATCGAACGGACCCGCGACGATTCTTCCCGCTGGCTCGCCCCGGGAGAAGGACCGTTCCACCGGGTCGAAAACATACTGAGAGCTCGCGACATCGCCTTCGTAGGGAAACGCGCGGGCCACGATCCGCCGCCCCGCGAGCTCCTGCTCGGCGAACTTCACCGCGGCCGCGGCGCCCTGCTCGTAGAGGATCATCGCGCCGCGCTCCGGCGAGTCGAGCCCACCTTCCTCCGCCATCCGGCGCGCCCGTACCTCGCGAAGAGATCGACCTCGAGATTGAGTCGGTCGCCCGGCCGAGCCTCGCCGAGCTTGGTCCGCCGCCGCGTCTCGGGAATGACCGCTACGTCGAAGCTGGCTCGCCGCCGCGCGGCGATCGTCAGACTGATCCCGTCGAGCGCCACCGATCCCTTTTCGACGAGAAACCGCGCCAGACCGGCCGGAACCGAGAAGCGATAGGTCCAGGAGTTGCCGGAATGGAAGACGGCGAGGATCCGCGAGACCCCGTCGACGTGTCCCAGGACGAAGTGGCCCGAGAGTCGGCTGCCCCACGCGAGCGCCCGCTCCAGGTTGACGGTCTGACCATTCCGCAATCGTCCCAGCGTCGAGCGCCGCAGTGTTTCCGGCGAGAGATCGGCGACGAGCCGGCGGCCTCCGGCGAGCGCCGTGAGGCAGACGCCGGAAACACAAACGCTTTCTCCCCGCGAAAGTCGCCCGAATCGCGCGGGCGGTGCCACCGTCAGCCGGGCGCCGCCCCGCGGTCCGCGGACGAACGCAAGAACGCGGCCCCGGCCCTTGACGATGCCCGTAAACACGGGCGGGAGTGTATCGCCGCGGACGACTCGACACCGGGCCGCCGCCGGCCCGGAGCTTGCTGTGATAGGAACTTTCCAGAGATGCATCGCGAATTGCGAGAAGGAGGTCGAATATGAGGCGAGCTGCCCGGATTCTTTGGTTGCCCCTCTCGGTTGTCGTGACCCTGGCCTGCGCCCGGTCGGACAAGGAGACATCGGATCAGGCCAAGGCCGCTGCCCGAGAAGCCGCCGCCGCTGCGCATGACGCTGGCAAAGCGGCTCGCGAAGCCGGGCAGGCGGCGAAAGACGCGACCGAGGCAGCCGTCGAATCGGGAAAGGACGTGGCGGCAAAGGCCAAGCAAACGGCGACCGAGGTCCGAGAGGACGTTCAAAAGAGAGTTCAGACGGCGACAGCGCCCGAAAAAAAGAACTGACGGGATCGCGACCGGGGTCGCCGCTCGTTCAGCGGACGGGCGCGATGCGCCCGGTCAGAGCGAGGTCTGGGCCGACCCTTTCGCATTCGACACCGGCCAGAACCGGAGCCCGAAGAAGAGGGAAGCCGAGCCCTCCGACCGCGCTCAGGGCGTTTCGCCCCGCAAGGATTCGAGGAGCGAAAAAGATCTGCACCCGGTCGACGAGGCCCGCCTGGAAGAACGACGCGAGCGTCTCCGCCCCTCCCTCGACGATGAGAGAAGTCACGCCGGCGCGTCCGAGCCGTGACAAGAACCGCCGAAGATCGACTCTTCCTCGTTCGCGGCCGGGGATGCTCCAGATCTCGATTCCCCGCCGAGCCAGGCGACGGACCTTCGGATGTTCGGGAGAGAGGCTCGTCACGACTCGCACGTCGTTCGGCTTGCGAAAGAGACGCGGCCGTCCCGATACCTCGAGTTTTCCGTCCAGAACGATGCGGAGGTGAGGCCGTTCGCTCTTTCCGAGGCGCCGCGTGAGCCGGGGATCGTCCGCGGCCATCGTTCCTGCGCCGACGAGGACGGCGTCGTACTCTTCTCTCAGAAGAAGTGCCCGCCTCCGCGCCGAGGGTCCCGTGATCCATCGACTCCGGCCGTCGGCGGCCGCGATCTTCCCGTCCAGAGTCGATGCCCACTTGGCGAGGACGAAAGGACGTCCCTTCGTGACCCAGTGGATGAACTTTTCGTTCTGCCGTTCGGCGACGGTTCGCCGGTCCGACCCGGCTCCGGCAACGACCACTCCGGCGCGTGCGAGGCGCCGGAACCCTCGTCCGGACACGAGGGGATTCGGGTCTCGCAGGGCTGCGACCACGCGACGCACGCCGGCCGCGACGAGCGCGTCCGCGCAGGGCGGCGTTCTCCCATGGTGAGCGCACGGCTCGAGCGTGACGTAGAGGTCCGCTCCGCGGGCGCGGGATCCGGC
>DATDNV010000302.1:0-3633 GCA_036518075.1 Thermoanaerobaculia bacterium | reverse complement strand
CTCCGCGACCAGGCGGCCGGAAATTTTCTAAACGAGAGCTGACCGGGCCCCGAGCTCGATTCGATTAGAAAAGTTAATTGGCCCGCGCAGCGGGAAGGTTCAAATGCCCCTCCGCACGCGCGCGAGATCTCTGCCCGGCGTCACCCCTGCGGCCCTCTTCGCATGGCTGAGGTCTCACCCTCTGCACAGGCGACGGGACCGCCTCCAGGCGGAGCCGTCCGTGAGGGAGCATGGCTCCAGAGAAGCCCTGGGCCCGGCAAGACTGCGACCGAACGACAAGCGAGGGCCCGGTCGTCACTCTCGCGGCACGGCCCGAGCGTGGCGACGAGGAAGGCGGGACCGTCTCGGCGACTCCGACGGCAACAAAGTCTCGACGCATAACAGGACGCCTAGCCTTTCCTGTCTTGTCCCGCCAGCGCTTTCGCCTTCAGTCGAACGTACGCGTAGTTCTGATTGGGAAGAATGTTCGAGTTCGCGGCCTTCGCAGCGAACTCTTTCGACTTCTCCTTGTCCCCGTTCCCCTGATAGGCGAGCGCCAGGCGATAGAGGTTTCGGGGATTTTGAAGGTTGGACTGGGGCAGCTCCGCGAGAGCCTTGTCGTAGTCTTTCTCGGCGAGCGCGATCTCGCCGTCGAGCTCGTGAGCGAACTTCTTCTGCGCCGGATTCTTCGAATCGGCGACGCCCGTCCTGTACGCCTCCGCCTCTTTCTTCGCCTCCCCAAAGTCCTTCCTCGCCAGAGCGACACGCGCGAGGTCGAAATGCTGGACGAGGCGCGTGTTTGCCTTGATCTCCGGCGAGAGATCCGAGCCTTCGACCAGCTCGACCCCTCGCTGAAACTCGACTTTCGCTTGATCCGGTTTGCCCATCTCGAGCAGCACGTTGGCCTTCAGGTTGCGATCGAACGCAATCAGGGCCACGTCGTGGGTCTTTTCGCCGAGGGCGATCTGCTTGTCGACCTGCTCGGCCGCCTGGGCGAGCTTTCCTCCGTCGATGTCGACGATCGTCGTCGCGAACAGCGCGGTACGGCGCTCTCCGTCGGTGCGCGCTTTCCTCGTGATCTCGCCGAGCTCGGCCGTGGCCTCTTTCGGCTTTCCCGAGTAGAGCAGATCCATCGCGATTCCCTGGTATGCGTTGAGAAAGCTCGGTTCGATCTCGAGGGCCTTGCGGTACTGCGCGATCGAATCGTCGAAGCGGCCCATCTTGAGCAGCAGCTCGGCATAGGAGTCGTAGGGGTTCGGATCGTTGGGGATGAGCCGGATGTACTTTTGAAACGCCTTCTCGGCATTGGCGTAGTCCTCGGTCTGGCGGTAGGCGTAGCCGAGGAGGTTGCAGGCGTTCGAGTAATTCGGTTCGATATCGAGCGCCTTCTTCAGGTGGTCGATCGCCTGCGGAAGATCCTGCTGGCCGAAGTAGTAGGTTCCGAGATTGAACTGAGCGCGCTCGTCGTTCGGGTAAGCGGCGACGAGCTGCTCGAGATACTCCTTCTGCTTGAGCGCGTTGTTGTTGGCGCCGGCCTGGGTCGCGAGGATCAGAAGCCGCTCGCCGTCGGACGCCTTGTCGGCGAGGCTCACCGCCTTGTTCAGATGCTCGAAGAACTCCTTCCCCGTCGGCGCCGACGTCGCGAGGTTGAGCTCGGCCGTGGCGAAGCTCGGGTCGAGCGAGACGGCCTTCTCGAAATGCGGAATCGAGTCGGTGATGCGGAGCTTCTCGGCCTTGTCGCGGCCGGCAAGGAACTCGCTCCTGGCCTCGGCCGAAGAAGTGGTGATCGGGATCTTTCCGCCGTCCGCTGCCGCCGGTGTCTTCGCTTCAGCCACGGGCGGAGGGGCCGCCTCCTTCTTCGCACAGCCGCCGACCGTGCAAATCACCAACCCGACCGCCGAAAGAAGTGCTCCGTATCCCTTTTTCAGCATCACGTCCTCCTTCTCGCAGAATCCGGATGTAATTCCTGCGCAAGGAATTACGAAGCGAAGGGCGCGATGTTGCGGGTACTCGCTTGCGGACATCTCCCTCGCGGGGACGCGGTGGCCTCTTAGCTCCTCGACAAATCTGGCCACCGCTCCGCTCGGACAGCGCAGCGAGATACGAGCCTAGCGACGACATCGTCCGGAGCGCTGTCCGAGAGGCCCCGCTGCGGGAGAAGTCCGCGCTCGTGGCGTTGGGATCAAACGAAAATGCAAGACCAGGGTGCGGGCCTAGCTCTCGTTCAGAAGATTCTCGACGCCGGTCGCGCAGCGACTGCCTGCGCCGAAGGTCCCGGCCGAGAGGCTACGCTGCGGGAGAAGCCAGGGCTCGCGGCGTTGGGCATAGGGCGAAAGTGCGAGGGCGGGTGACGCCGGACGGAGACCTCGCTTGCGCGCGGAGGAACCCTCCCTCAGCAGCAAAAGACCCTCAGGCCGCAGCGGCGCAGGCGAGGTGGCCGGCGGCAGGACCCGCCCGGCATCGGAGTGAGCGAGATGGCTCTAGCCAGCGACTTTCGAAGTATGAGCTTCCTCAACGTCGCCGCGGTAGAGCTCGTAAGCCTTTTGATACTCCATGACGCGGGCGACCTCGGAGACGAACGGCTCGTCGTAGCCGGCGCGGCGAAGCAGATGGAAACCCATCTCCATGCCGGAGGTGATGCCGCCCGCGGTGATGATGCGCCCTGCGTCCACGACGCGCGCGCGGGAGATCTTGCACGCCGGAGCGATCTTCGCGAGGCGGTCGAGTGGAACCATTCCCGCGGGAGACGCCTCGGCGCGGTCCGGCTCCTTGCGGTTGGTCGCCGGCAGTCCATCGAGAAGACCCATCTTCCCGTAGATCCAGGAGCCGGTGCAGACCGAAGTCAGCAGGGTCGAGGCCGGCAGCGACCGAATGTAGTCGTGAAGCCGGCGATTGTTCAGCTCCTGCCGAGTGCCGAATCCGCCAGGAATCAGGAACGCGTCCATCGCGGGATTGTCGTTGAAACAATAGTTGGGCAGCACGGTGAACCCCGCCTGCGCCTGCACCGGCCGCATCGCGTCGGCGATCAGGAATGCCTCGAGCTCCGGATCGAACCGCCGCGCGACCGAAAAGACCCCGTGCGGCGCGGCGAAATCCACGATCTCTGCATCCTTGAAAACGTAGATGCCGAGGCGAAACCCGGAGATGCGAGGGTGCTGCGCCATGACCACCTCCTTCGAGGGGTCAGACTCTAGCAGCTTGCCAGGGGGAAGCGGCGGATCCGCATCAGCCACTCTTCCGCCTTGCCAGCTCCGCGTACGCGTAGACGAGTGCCAGTCCGCGGTACGGCCTCCAGCGTTCCGAATACCGGCGCATGTCGTCTTCGCGAGCGCGGACCGTGTGCCCGAGGAGTCCCTGCGCCAGGTATTTCACGACACCGAGATCCGCTGCCGGAAAGATGTCGATTCGGCCGAGCCCGCGCAGAAGCGCGATCTCCGCTGTCCACCGTCCGACACCGACGATCGCAGTCATTTTCTCGATCGCCTCTTCATCCGAAAGGCGCCCGATCTCTTCCTCATCCAGTGAGCCGTCGACGAAGGCCCGCGCAGCCCCCTGGATGGCCACCGCCTTCGCTCGCGAAAGGCGAAAGGAACGGAGCGTGGACTTCCTCTGTCGGGCGATCGTGTCGGGACGCGGGAATGCGACGAACGTCTC
>DATDNV010000301.1:0-5839 GCA_036518075.1 Thermoanaerobaculia bacterium | reverse complement strand
TCTCCCGTCCCTTCCGGCTGCGCAATGGCGATCGAACGCAGCGCAACGAAGGCGATGGCGCCGGCCAACGGACCTGCCGCAGCCCAGGTTCTCCGCATCATGATTGCCCGCGGGCGATTATAGGAATTGCCTCAGCGCCGGGGCATGAGACCTTAGGGAAGCCGCGCGATCAGCGCCGCCGGCGGATATCAATGATCCAGTGAGGCTGCCAGGTCCTCCCGCCGTCGGTCGAGCGGTGGCTTTCCCAGTGCGCCGAGTCGGCTCGAATATCCGACCAGGTCAGCCGCGACCAGACATGCTTCCCGCCCGGTTCGTCCCATTCGCCGAAAAAATCGATCTTTCCGTCGCGAAAGACCCCTTTCCATACGTGGAAGTGTCCGGGCTCGAGGCTGTCGGTCCAGGTGTGCTCCCATTCGCGTGTTTCCCGGTTATACGCCCTCAGGCCGACCCCCTTCAGAGCGCCTCCGTGGTAGATCCCTTCGAAGAACTCGAGCGATACCGATCCGCCCAGAATCCGCGAAGCGGTCAGTGAGCCCGGCGCCTCTGCCCAGCCGCCGGCCGACGGCACGCGGCAGACCGCGTCCCAATCTCCTTGCAGAAAATCGAACTCTCGTTCTGCGTCCATGAGCGCTCCTTACCCGCGATTCGCGCGGCGACGCCGGCGCTCGACTAAGATAATGACGCGATGTCCGCGAGCAAGAACGCACCTCGAGGTGCGTATGGCCGGCCCGCCCGCCGCAACCCGGTGTTCGATTGTCCGCTGACGGCGGCGTTCGCCGCTGTGGGTGGAAAGTGGAAGCTGACGATCATCTACTGGCTATCGCAGGGCGACATGCATTTCGCAGGACTGCGGCGGCAGATGAGCTCGATTTCCCACAAGGTCCTGACCGAGCAGCTCCGCGAGCTCGAAGCGGACGAGATCATCCGCCGCGATCCGCGAGGATCCGTGCCCGCGCCCGTGATCTACCGGCTCACCGAATACGGACGCTCAGTTCTCCCGCTCGTCGAGGCCGCCCGCGTGTGGGGGCGAGGCCACATCAATCGAACCCTCGACCGCGTCTCACGGCCACAGGCATCGTGAGTCGAGGAGCAGGGAGCAGGGAGCAGGGAGCAGGGAGCAGGGAGCAGGGAGCAGGGAGCAGGGAGCAGGGAGCAGGGAGCAGGGAGCAGGGAGCAGGAAAATCTACAAACTAATAATTATATCAGATCTGATATATGGCTACCCGCTACCCGCTACCCGCGGCTTACTTCTTTGCCGCCTCGACCGGCTTGAGATCGAACTTGCCGGTGCTCTGAACGAAGAACAGGCAGTCCGACGCCTTGTCGCAAGCAGTCGTGTGTTTGTAATTTCCGCCGGGCTGCATGACGTAGGAGCCGGGTCCGAGGCGGAACTCGGGTTGTCCTTCCGGTCCCTGGACGAAGGTGCCCGACAAGATCACGATCTTGTAGTCGTTGGTGTGCGTGTGAAGAGGAGCCGCGAATCCCGCCGGAAACTTGATGAACGCGCCGAATGCGCCCTTGGCATGATCTCCCCAGACGTCTGCGATCTTGACTCCCGGGGCGCCCTTCGGGTCGAGATCCGCCCACTTCAGGTCGGCCGCCGCCGTGTGAACGAGCCGGCTCGCCGCGCTCTTCGGAGCGCTCATGGCTTTCTTCTCCGGCGGTTGTGCCAGAACGGCCGCGCCGGCCATCGCGAATGAAACGGCGAAAACCAGGGGAAGTCTTGTCCTCATGAGACCCTCCTTCTCTTTACAAAAATCAGGTCTGGGAGCGTATCACCGGGGGAGGAGGAGCAAGGAGCAGGAAGCGGGAAACAGGAAGCTTTAGGGACCGCGGTTGTATCAGATCTGATAATCGCTTTTTCTCGCTTCTCGCTTCTCGCTACTCAAAGTACCCCGTGACGTCGACGATGAACTGCACGGTCCCACTCGGCTGAGCGCATCGCACGCGAAAATCCCCGGCGACGCCCAGCAGGAGAATCGTGTTGTTCGCGCGCGTCTGACCGGGCCGGTAGTCGATCGTCGACGTAGCGGGCACTGCCATTCCATCCGGGAAGAGCGTGAGAAGTCCGGCAGCCGCCGGCTGCGTTACGGTGACATTCACCGCCATTGCGCGGGCTCCCGGCGGAACGCCGCAGCTGCCGGAAAGCGTGAATGATCGCTCGGCGCCGGCGGCGAGCGCCGGCCCGCCGAGCGGCCCTGCGGCGCCGCGTGTGTCGATCGCCCGGCACGGGGGGAGCGAATAGAACGACTCGTTGGCAGCCGCGGGCGGCGGTCCCTGGTAACCGAGCTGAATGACCTCGAAATCGCTCGCGGTCAGTCCCGCGAACGCCGGGTTGAGCACGGAGTTGTCCCAGCGGTTGTCGTACGTTCCGCCGATGAACATGTCGGCGCCGTTGTCCGCGACGATGATGCCGTGAGTTTTCATCGCGCGAAAGATCCTCTGGGCGTCCGCCGGAAAGCCGGAGATGTCCTTTCCTGCCTTCAGACGCAGACGCGCTCCCATCGGAAGCGCTCCCGAGGTCGAGCCGGCCTCGTGCGATGCGGGATAGACGTAGCCGTTCGTCGCGCGCACGGTAAACCGAAACGCGTGACCGATCTCGTCGGGGCCGGCGACTTCGTCGTAGCGAATCAGACCGGGCAGGATCGCAAGACCCGCCGCGTCGGCCGACGTCCAGGTGTCCGGCCGCCGGTTGTTCGTCTTCATGTCGAAGAAGGCGCCGGAGCCGGCGGTCCACTGCGTCCCGTCGTAGAAGACGTCGAAGAGCTCGTAGAGGTAGAGGTTCGTGCGGTCTACGAGCAGAAGGTGCCGATCCCCGCCGTACTTGTTCTGGCCGCCCGGCTCGCCTCCCTCGACCCAATGCGGCGTCGTGATCACCTGGTCGGGAATCGGATAGAACGGGAACGAGACTCCGGTCGTGTGGTCGACGCCGTCGCTCTCTCTCCAGTAGCGGAACTTGACCGCCCTCTTCGCCTGCGTGCCGTCGACGACGCCGTAGGGCATGCCGTAGATCCGAGGAGCGGCTCCGGAGATGTCGCCACCGAGATCCGGGTGGAGATGCACCAGGCCACCGTTGTTGATGAAGTCGATGAAAGCGTCCGAGTTCGGATCGACCGGCGCGCTGGTGATGTCCAGATTCCACCAGTGATCTGCCGGAAAGAGGGGAAACGGTCCGGGCAGCGGGCCGTTCGCGACGGGGCCAGTGGTCTGAGCGGACGCGGCGCTCCCGCAGATGAGCGCGAGAGCCAGCCACTTCACGAGAAGGTTCCTGCGCACCGATGTCCCTTCTCGAGTCGCGACGAAACGCCCAGAGACACCCTGCGGGGGTTACGCCGGAACTCGATTGCCTGGAAGGGAAAAGAATGCGCCTCTAATCGACACAATGCAAGGGAAGACGGCGCCCGCTTCGGTGCGCCCGTGAGGGCGCAGATTCTCGGCAGGCGAAGACGACGTTACTCCTCTCGCAGCGCCCGGATGGGATCCACTCGCGTCGCGCGCCGCGCCGGCAGCCATGAGGCCAGCAATCCGGCCCCAACGAGGGCGAGCGCCGCAACAGCATAGGTGGCCGGATCCAACTGCCCGACGTCGAACAGAAGGCTGGCGAGGTAGCGCGTGAGAGCGGCGGCGCCCACCGCTCCCGCCGCAAGACCGGCGCCTGTCAGAACCAGTCCTTCGGTGAGAACGAGGCGCATCACATCTCGCCGAGCGGCTCCGAGCGCCATACGGAGACCGACCTCGCGCGTCCGGCGTCCGACGCTGTAGGAGATGACGCCGTAGATCCCGATGATTGCCAGCATCAGAGCGAGAATGCCGAAGAAGCCGAGCAGCCTCGTGCGGAAGCGCGGCTCGGCGATCGAATCGGAAACCATCTGGGACATCGGCTGAACGCTTTCCACCGGCAGAGTGGGGTCGAGCGCATGGACCTCGTTGCGCACAGCCGGCGCGAGGCGCGTCGGGTCGCCGCGTGTTCGGACGACGACATAAGCTGCCCAGAACGGCTCCTGCAAGAACGGAACGTACATCTCCGGCCGCGAGACGACACCGAGCCCGTCGCGGCGCACGTCGGCGACCACGCCGACGATCTCGTGGGACACGCTCTCCTTGAATCCAAAGACGAGCCGGTGCCCGATCGGGTCCATGTTCGGGAAGTGCATCTTGGCGAAGGTCTCCGAGATGATGCAGACCCCCGGTGATTGCGCGGAGTCCTGGAGCGTAAAGAGCCGGCCGCGAAGCAGACGGATCCGAAGAAGCGGGAAATAACTCGGCGTCAGCGACGTGTAGTTGGCTGAGAGATCGGATCCCGGTGTTTCGGCGCGGCCCTCGATTTGGAAGCCGAAGTTCAGGCCCGAGCCATAAAGCGGAAGCGGAAGAGAGGCCGCGACACTCTCGACTCCCGGCTCGGATTCGAGCCGTTGGACGAGCGTCGTGTAAAAGCCGATCCACTGATCGGGCTTCGAATATTGCGCGCGAGGCAGCGACATCCCCGCAGTGAGGACGTGCGACGGATCGAATCCCAGCGGCACGTTTTGCAGGCGCGCGAAACTCCTGGCGAGCAGGCCCGCGCCGACGAGCAGGACGAAGGCGAACGCGGTCTCCGCTCCGACGATCAGGTTGCGCAGCCGCTTCTTGCCGCCGCTCTCTCCCGCCGCGGCGCCCTCGCGCAAGGCAGCCCAGAGGCCGCCGCCCGACGCCTGAAGCGCCGGTGCCAGTCCGAAAACGACCGCCGACAACAGAGAAGCGATCAGAGAGAAGCGTAGAACCCCGCCGTCGATCTCGATCTCGCCGATCCGCGGCAGATCCGCAGGGAGCCAGGCGCGCAGCACTCCCATGGCGGCATACGCGAGCAAGAGTCCCAGGGCGCCGCCCAGGAGTCCCAACAACAGATATTCCGTCAGGAGTTGGCGGACGAGCGTCGCGCGTCCCGCGCCCAAAGCCGTGCGGATCGCGAACTCCCGCCCCCGGCCGCTCGTTCGAGCGAGAAGCAGGTTCGCCACGTTGGCGCAGGCGATGAGGAACACGAACCCGACCGCGCCGAGCAGGAGAAGGAGCGCTGTCCGCACTCCGGCGACGAAGCTTTCCGAGAGCGGCACCAGCCGCACTCCCCAGCCTTCGTTTTCCTTCGGATACTGGCTCGCGAGTCCCTGGGCGACCGTCTCCAGCTCCGCGTGGGCCTGCGCGATCGGGACGCCGTCTTTCAAGCGCCCGACGATCGTCAGGTAGTGGCCGCCGCGCCGCTGGCGCAGATCCTCGAAGACCGGATCCTTCGAGAGCGGTGTCCACAGCTCCGCTGGAGGAACGTTGGGGGGCGTCTTGAAAAGCGCGGGCATGACTCCGACGATCGTGAAGGGTCGAAGATCCAGGTTCACCGTTCGGCCGACCACCGCCGGGTTGCTTCCAAAACGCTCGCGCCAGAGTTTCTCCGTCAGGATGGCGACCGGCGGTGCGTCGGGCGCATCGTCGGAGGGAATGAGACCCCGGCCGATCAACGGCGTCGAGCCCAGAAGCCCGAAGACGTTGGACGTGACAGTCCCGGCGGCGACGAGCGCAGGCTCACCCTCGCCCGTAAGCGTGAAGTCGTGCATCCGGATCGCTCCCAGACCTTCAAACGAGCGAGCCTGAGCCGCCCAGTCCGAGTAGTTGAGATACGAGACGCCGTTGCTCGTAATTCCGTGACTCGGGTTCGCCTGATAGACGGCGACGATCCGCTCGGGCCTTGCGTAGGGGAGCGGGCGCAGCAGGACGGCATTGACTACGCTGAAAATCGCGGTGTTGGCTCCGATTCCGAGTGCGATCGTCGTCAGCACGATCGCCGTGAAGCCGGGGTTCTTCCACAGAGTCC
>DATDNV010000300.1:0-2193 GCA_036518075.1 Thermoanaerobaculia bacterium | reverse complement strand
CGGCGGGAGCGATGTAGGCCTCGACGCCGACGATCGGGCGGACGCCGTGCTTCAGGGCCTCATGGTAGAAGGTGAACGCCCCGAACATGTTGCCGTGATCGGTGACGGCGACCGCAGGCATGGACAGCTCCGACACCCGCTTGCACAGATCCGGCAGCCGATTGGCGCCGTCGAGGAGAGAGTATTGGCTGTGGAGATGGAGGTGGACGAAGTCGCCGGGCATCGGGTCTGATTGTAGAACGGAACTTCCGGCGCGGAGCAGAAGCGCGCGAGCGATCCCTTCGGCATAATCTCTTCGCGATGACGTTCCGTCGCGCGCTCGGACCCTTCGACGCGACGATGGTCGTCGTCGGAGGAATCATCGGCTCCGGCATCTTCATCCTTCCGTCCGTCGTCGCTCAGCGGCTCGAGACTTCGGGGCTCGTGCTCGCCGCCTGGATCGCCGGAGGGGCGATTGCGATCGCCGGCGCATTCGCGTTCGCCGAGCTCGCGACTCTCATCCCGCACGCCGGCGGCGAGTACGTCTACCTTCGCGAGGCCTATCACCCGCTCGTCGCGTTTCTGTTCGGATGGGCATCGCTCCTGATGATTCAAGGCGGCGGGCTCGGAGCGGTGGCGATCACGTTCTCGGAGTACGCGTTGCGGCTGACCGGGCGTTCGGGCGCGAACGCGGCGATCTGGGCCGCGGTGGCAATTGCGGTCGTCGCGGCCGTGAATGTCGTGGGTGTCAAACCCGGCAGCCGGCTCCTGAACGTTCTGGTGCTCCTGAAGCTCGGCGCCCTCGCGGCGCTGATCGTCGGAGGGCTCCTGTTTTCGCCCGCGACTCCCGTTTCCGCGCCTCGCCCGCCCGCGGCCGTCTCCGGGACGCTCGTCGCGTTCGGCGCCGCGCTCGTTCCGATTCTGTTCGCCTACGGCGGCTGGCAAAGCGTCAACATCCTCGCGGAGGAGACCCGGGAGCCCAGACGGACTCTGCCCCTGGCTCTCATGGCGGGAACGGCGATCGTGATCGCCGTGTACCTGTTCGCCAATGTCGTGTATCTCCAGGCACTCGGGCATGACGGCCTCGCCGCGACCATGACTCCCGCCTCCGACGCGGTCCACCGCATCTTCGGACCGCGTGCCGACGGGCTGGTAGCGGCCGCGATCGCGGTGTCCGCGTTCGGATTCCTCGATCTCACTCTGCTCGCACAGACGCGCATTTACTACGCAATGGGTTCGGACGGGAGCTTTTTGCCTGCGCTGGGGAGACTTCACCCGCGCTTTCAGACTCCCGCGCTGGCGATCCTGCTGCAGGCCGCCTGGGGAATCGTCCTCGTGCTCACGGGAACGTTCGGAGAGCTGGTCGATTCGGTCGTCTTCGGCGACTGGATATTCTTCGGGCTGACGGTGGCCGCCGTGTTCCGCTTTCGCCGACGAATGCCCGTGCTGCAGCGCGAGACCGGCGCGTTCCGGACTCCCGGGTATCCGATTCTTCCGGCGCTCTTCGTGCTCGCGGCTCTGCTCGTCGTGGCGAGCGCCATTCACTCCAACCCGAGGCGATCGGGGATCGGGGCGATCCTTCTGGCGACGGGGGTTCCGGTCTACTTCTTCTCCGCGCGGACGAGGAGGCCTTCGCGATGACGCGCGCCCGCGCTCCGTACATGGAATGGGCAAAACATCGTCCGGTGCCCGAGATCGACCTCGCCGGCTCGAACCTGCTCGCCTGCACGCTCGAAGACCTCCCGGGCGCACGGGAGGCGATCGAGCTCGGAGGCGAGGGCCCCGAAGGTTACCCGGCGCTCGTCGAGGCAATCGCGGAACGGTATGAAGTCGACTTCGAGAGAGTCGCCACTGCGGGCGGCTGCTCGGGAGCCAACTTCCTGACCTGCGCCGGCCTGCTCGACGCGGGCGACGAAGTGCTCATCGAAAGCCCCTACTACGATCCGCTCGCCGCCGCCGCTCGGATGATGGGAGCCGACGTCGTCACGTTTCCTCGCCGGTTCGAGCAGGGCTACCGGATCGAGTCGGAAGAGGTCGCTACCGCGCTCACCTCGCGCACGCGGCTCATCATCGTGTCCAACCCCCACAATCCGTCCGGGGTTCTTCTCTCCGAAGAGGAGCGCGAGGGCTTGCGGCGCCTGGCGGAGCTCGCCGGAGTCCCGGTTCTCTTCGACGAGGTTTATCTCGAGACCGTCTCCGGACCGCCGGTTCCCC
>DATDNV010000299.1:0-5148 GCA_036518075.1 Thermoanaerobaculia bacterium | reverse complement strand
CGCCTGGTCCGGCCGCAGGTATTCGGATGTTGGGAACTCCTTGAGCCACTTTTCCCGATGGAAGCCGCTGTCGAAGAGGATGTTGCGGCCTCCCCCGCGAATCAGCCAGATGACCATGGCGATGTCGGTCTTCTCGTCCTTGGGCGCTCCCATCACCAGAGCGGCGACCGGAAAGTCTCTGACCGTTCCGTATCGGATCGCCTGGATCGAGTAACCGGAATCGGCGGACGTCGATGGTGTCGGGGTGCGTGCAAGGGGCGCGACGCAGAGCGGAAGAACGAGCGACAGTCCCCAGATCGGTAAGGCGACGCGCTGCTCCCGGCGTTTCATCGGAGCAGACCCGCCTCGCAGACTCCCTCGATCACTTTCTCTCCCGCCTGATTCTCGATCCAAGCATCGATCTCGAGACGGTGTCGCTCATGATCGATCGACCGCACGACGAAATGGGCCGTCAGCGTGTCTCCGACGTAAGCGGGTCGGAGGAATCGGATCGTCTGCGCCCGGTAGATCGCGCCGGCTCCCGGCAAGAGCATGCCGACCATCGTCGAGAAGATCGACGCAGACAACATCCCGTGCAGAATTCGCCCGCCAAACCGCGACGCCGCTGCAAACGCGTCGTCGACGTGCAGCGGGTTGACGTCTCCCGTGATCTGGACGAATCGACGCACGTCCTCGTCGGTGAACGTCTTGGTGAAGCTCGCGTGCTGGCCGACCTCGAAGTCCTCGATCCGAGCGCGAGAAGCACCGGCCACGCAGGCTCTCTTCCTGCCCGATCGCCTAGAACTCGACGCTCTCCGGCGCCGACGAATAGTTGTTCTCGATGCTCAACTCCATCGAGACGTCGATCGTGACCTTCTCGCTGGTCTCGGGTTTTTGGCCGCCCACCCGAACGCGCATTCGCATCTGCATCTTGTCGGACAGGCGCACGCGGCTCTTCGTATCAACGGGGACGAAGCCGCTCAGATCGGCCTCGAGAACTCCACTCTCGACGTTCATACCCTTTGGAGCATCCAAGCCCACTTTGTCGGCGCGAATGTGCGCCGAGATCTCGAGCGCTTTGACCGTATCGAGTGTCCGCAAACCGTCGATCTGAACGCCGCCCTTCAGATTTTCCGCGGAGATGTGCAGCCCGCTCCGCGAAAGACTGTGTGCGGCATCGGCTGCGTGGATGCTCCACTTCTCCCCGATCCGTTTTCGCTCCCGCGTGCCGAAGATCTCGTCGTCCGTGGGGGAATCCGACGAGTGAACCGAGACCACGACTTTCAGAGCCTCTTCCACATCGGGCGGGACCGGCCGGCCGCCGATCGTGAACGACGTCTCACCGCCTTTGGAGTCGGCGACGACTTTGGTGCCGGGCGGGATCACCTCATCGGTCTTTCCCGAAGACGATTGGCTGCAGGACTCAACCCGATATTCTACGCGGCTGGCCTCGAGCTTCTCGTCCACGGCCAGGACGGTCGCGAGCGCGACCAGATGAACCTCGAGCTGCTTGTCCTCGCTGTCGGCGGCCTTGCCGCCCAGCGTGATCTGCTTCTGTTGCCGGCTCTTGCCCCTGGCGTCGATTCGATACCGATCTCCGACCTTCTCCGGCCGAGTGAGCAGGATCGCATAGTCGTCTGCCGCAACCGCTGACGCGGCGGCAGCGAAAAGTAAAAGGGTCAGGCCCGCGCTTCTTCTGTTTTTCATCCTTGCGAATCGTTTGTGAGAATCCGGATCCGCCCCCGGGGAAGATCCTACAACCTCGACCCGGTCGTCGCTCGGCGGTCGGCGGCGGCGACCCTGCGCTATGCTCTCTGCCTCCTTCCGCGATGGGCGCGGGTTTCAAGGTCCGATGAAAAACGTCACCACCTCGACGACTCGCCCGATGTCCGGCCCTTCTCTCCTCCGGAAAACGGGATTTCTGCTCGTCCCGACCGAGGTCATCACGAGCCCCGAAACCCGGCTCCAGTACCGCATCGACCGGCTGATTGGTGAAGGAGGGTTCGGACAGGCGTATCTGGCCACGCGCCTGGGGCGTTCGCTCGGCGTGCCCAAGATCGTCTGTATCAAGGCGAGCGAGCGCATCGACGGGTGGCTCCGCGAGGCCTACTTCGGCCAACTGCTCGACGGGCATCCGCGCGCGATTCGGGTCTTCGATGCCTTTCCGCTGATGTCGAAGGACCGGCCCGTACTGTATTGCCTCGCGCTCGAGTACGCGAGCGAAGGCGATCTGCGCTCCTTTCTTCAGCGCACCCCCCAGAAATGGGCGGAGGCCACGGTTCGACGGGAGATCGCGGGCATCCTACAGGTCCTGGGCAAGCTGCACCGCGGACAGATGCTCCACCGCGACCTGACGCCGATGAACGTCTTCGTGTGCGACGGCGGCAGCTTGAAGCTCGGAGATTTCGGGATCGTCCGGCACCAGAGCGATCGCCGCGGGACGAAGGCGGGGACCTTGAATCCGCTCACCGCGCCAAGCGACATTCTCGAAGGCGCCGCGCCGCAGTGGCAGGCGCGCGACGACGTCTATCAGGTGGGACAGCTTCTCGGCATGCTCGTGAAAGGCGACGCGCGAGCGCGGATCCGCACGGGCGAGATCCGGCGGCTCCCCTGCACCGACCATCTGAAGGAAATCGTGTACCGCTGCATCGGCGAGCGGCGAAAACGGTACGAAAGCGCCGACGAGCTCATCGACGCCCTCAAGAATCCGCCTGCGTCGCTTCACGCCGGCGGCGTGCGGAGCCTGAAGGGAGTCCATCTCGCCTTCACCGGCATCCTGACAAAGAAGCGCAGCGATGCGATCCGCGCCGCCAAGCGCGCCGGCGCCGTCGTCCATGGTGGACCCTCCGCCCGGACCACCGTCGTCGTTCGCGGCAAGCCCAACCCACTCCAGGCAGCCGGCCGTGACGCCGGCCGCAAGCTGATCGAGATCAAGCGCCTGCGCGAGAAAGGTCATCGCATCACGGTCTTGAATGAGCCACGCTTCTGGAAGCTCGCCGGCCGCAAACCGAGCGGGGGGTCTCCCCGCCTATAATTGAGGCATGTTTCTTCCCGCTGGCCGGCGGGGAGTCAAGCGAGTCGAAGCAGGAATCGACCCGCTTCACTCTCCGCCGTACGGCCGAAAAGTGCTCGCGCCGGCGTTGGCTCGCAAGCGAACGCTCCGCGGGGCCGCTCTGCTGTTTCCTCTGGCGCTTTTCGCGGCCGCGTCTTTGCGCGCCCAGGCGGCAATCGAATATCCGATTCCCGGATCGGGCCTGCCTTACGAAATCACCGTCGGATCGGATGGGGCGCTCTGGTTCACGAATTACATCGGCAGCATCGGCCGGATCACCACCAGCGGGGCGTTCACGACGTTTGCGTCGGGGCAGGTCTCCAATCCTCAGAGCATCACCTCGGGACCCGACGGCGCGCTCTGGTTCACCGAAACGGGGAGCAGCAAGGTCGGGCGGCTGACGACCGCCGGAGCACTGACCCACTTCTCCGTTCCGAGCACTCCGATC
Source organism: Thermoanaerobaculia bacterium (assembly GCA_036518075.1). Lineage (GTDB taxonomy): Bacteria > Acidobacteriota > Thermoanaerobaculia > UBA5066 > Gp7-AA6 > DATDNV01. The sequence continues at coordinate 1,669 of DATDNV010000299.1, read as the reverse complement.
GGCATCGCCGCGGGGCCAGACGGTGCGCTCTGGTTCACCGAGCAGAACGCCAACAAGATCGGGCGTCTCACGACAGCGGGTGCCGTCACGGACTTCCCGATTCCGACAGGCAGCAGCTTTCCCAATGCGATCACCGCCGGACCCGACGGCGCTCTCTGGTTTACGGAGAGTGCCGGCAACAACATCGGACGAATCACGACGGGAGGAAGCGTCACCGAGTATCCGTTGCTGACCGCCAGCGCCAACCCCTACGGCATCGTCGCGGGCCCGGATGGCAGCCTCTGGTTCAACGAGTCTCAGGTGGGCAAGATCGGCCGGATCACGACCGCGGGCGTGGTCACGGAGTTTCCCCTCCCGACTCTGACACGCAACTTCGACATCACGGTCGGGCCGGATGGGAATCTCTGGGTGACGGAGTTTGACGCGGGCCTCATCTCGCGCGTCACGACGTCAGGCGTCGTGACGCAATACATTCTCCCGACGACCGGCAGCCAGCCCTATGGCATCGTCGCCGGTCCCGACCACGCGCTCTGGTTTACCGAGTTCAGCAAAGGCCAGATCGGCCAGTTTTTGATCGGCGCGGGAACGCCTCCGCCGCAGGTCGATGCGGAGTATCCAATCGCGCCGCCGACTCTGCCGTACGGGATCACGGCCGGACCGGACGGAGCTCTCTGGTTTGCCGACTTCCTCGGAAGCATCGGACGCGTCACGACGAGCGGGACGATCACCAAGCACGCGCAGGGTCAGGTCTCCCAGCCACAGAGCATCGTCGCCGGGCCAGACGGCGCGCTCTGGTTCACCGAAGCCAATTCGATCGGCCGCCTGACGACCGACGACGGACTGACGCACTTCCCGGCGCCCAACGGGCCGACGCAAATCACCTCCGGGCCGGACGGTGCTCTTTGGTTCACCGAGCAGAACGCCAACATGGTCGGGCGCATCACAACCGGAGGCGTCGTCAAGGAGTTTCCGATCCCGACCAAAGGCTCCTTCCCCAACGGGATCGTGGCCGGGCCCGATGGCGCGCTGTGGTTTACGGAAAGCGTCGGCAACAAGGTCGGACGCATCACGACCTCGGGTACCGTGACCGAATATCCCGTGCCGACGGCGAACGCCAATCTTTACGGCATCACTGTGGGATCGGACGAGAATCTCTGGTTCAACGAATCGACCGCAGCCAAGGTCGGCCGAATCACGACCGACGGAGTCGTGACCGAATTTCCACTTCCGACCACGACACGCAACTTCGACATCGCGCCGGGATCCGACGGGAACCTCTGGGTCACCGAGTTCGACGCCAACTTCATCGCGCGCGTCACGACGGCGGGCGGGGTGACGCAGTTCCTGATTCCGACCGGCGACGCCAATCCTTACGGGATCGGTGCCGGACCGGACGGCGCCCTGTGGTTCACGGAATTCAACAAGGGCAAGGTCGGCAAGGTCACGCCTCCGCCCTCGGCGGGCGGCGCGTTTTTCCACAAGGTCACTCCTTGCCGAGCGGTCGACACGCGCGGCGCCGCGGGACCTCTTGGAGGGCCCGCTCTCGCCGCCAACAGCGATCGGGTCTTCATTCTCGCCGGCACCTGCGGCATTCCGCCGGATGCTCAGGCCATCGCGGTCAACGTGACGGTGACGCAGAGCAGCGCCGACGGCCATCTCACGGTGTATC
>DATDNV010000298.1:0-2634 GCA_036518075.1 Thermoanaerobaculia bacterium | reverse complement strand
GCCCGCGGGAGGAGCGCCCTGGTCGTAGGTGAGTCCATTGCCCTCGGCCTGGTCCTCGGTGCTACCTCCCGTGTGATCCGAGATCCCGCCGACGTAGTACTGCGTCGCCACGCAGCCGAAGTCATTCATCTGGCGTTTTCGGAAAGACGGATGCTGCGCGTTGACCGAAGAAACCGTTCCGACCGACGGGACCACGTCGCCGTTGGCGATCATCTTTTGCGATCCGCCCGCCTTCGTCCAAATGAAGAGTCCGGTCTCGTCGAGCTCGGCGCGGTCCTCCGTCCCCTCTTGATCAAACGCTCCGGTCGTATAGGCGACGGTATTGGCGACGTTGAGCATCACCATTTCCTGGGCGAGGCCACCCGCAGTGGGCTCGACGAAGATCGGGGTGACGGTTCCGTCCCAGAAGTAGTAACCCTGCGGGACGCTGCCGTCCACGACGAGATCCGCCTGGAATACGACATTGCCCGAGGCGTTGATGTCCCCGAATGAGCCCAGCGCGAAGAACGTCTCGCCGGCGACCGTGTCGCCGACGGAAGCGATGACCACGAAGGTCGAAGGCGGCGTCCAGCGAATCAGCTTGTCGACACCTCCGACCTGAGCTTTGAAGAGCACCTGGTCGGTGTCGTTCAGCTCTGTCCGTGCGTAGATCCGGCCGAAAAGACCGCCCGGCCCCGCTCCACCCGTGCGTGCAATTTGAGTGAAAGAGCCCGGACCCTTGAGAAGGAAGGCCGCGGTGTCGCCGTTGGCAAGGTGCACTGCGACGGAGGCGTGGCCGGAAGCGTTGAGGTAACCGTCGATCTCCTGGTATTCACAGTTTCCTCCACCACAGTTGCTGCCTGGGGCCGGCAGGACGTCGTTGCCGAAGCCATCGACGAGCACTCCTCCGCCCACGTCGGTTCCGATCCCGAACAAAAGCTCCCGGCTGCCGCCGGTGTTCCGGATGATGTGGTGCCGGTTCTCGTCGCAGTCCGCCGCTTTCGTGGCCGTCCACGTGACCGTGCCGTCGGCGACCTGGCAGTTGAAGTTCGAGCACCACGCGGGCTCCGATGAGCCGCTGGTTCCGCCCGGCGTCGCGGTGAACTCCATACCATTTCCATTGCCAGCCGTGGGAACGACGACGCTGTTATTCGTCGTGTAAACGTGGTTCGGCTGCCACTCTTCAGGGAAGTAGGAGTAGGCGTCGTAGAGGATTTGGCCGGCGTCGTTGATCGCCACCATCGGGCCAAAGCCGCACATCTGAAACCCGCCGCCAAGGGTGAAGTCGCCCGATACGGCGGCAGCGTCGAGGGACCCGGCTCCCGGGCCCGCAGTGAGGATCGCGGATCCCGACTCGTCGTTGTCAGTGAGAAAAGCGTTCAGCACACCCCGGAAGGCGACGTTGTCGGAGCTGTTCATCGCCATGAACTCGGCCCAACCGGACAGAAAGACGTTGGAGCCGATGTCGAGGCTGTCTCCTTCCGTCGCGATGACCGTCGGCGCCCCGCCGCCGGAGGGCTGGATCACGATCTGCATGCCAGTGCATCCGGTAAACGTTCCGGGAAAGAAGCCGATCCCCTGCCACGTGATCGTGTTGTCAGTAGTGTTGGTGTTGGAATTCGTCGACCAATTCGGCTGCGTCGCGCCCGTCGTTCCGCCTCCGGAGGTCTGGAAGTTGAAACCAAATTCCGAAGTCGCGGGTTGCACCGTCTGGCCCGGGGGGTAGGTTCGATTCGCGGTCCAGAACCGGTCCGTCGCCTGCCAGGTCACACCGCCGTCCACGATCGTTGTGCCGAACCCCCCGGGACCCGGTGGCCAGGCCGGCTGAGAGGAACCGGACGACCCGGAGATGGTCGCGCGGAAGACGAACGAAGACGAGGCCGGCGAAAGAGCACGGACCACGTCGTCCTGGTTATAGGCCTGATTCGGTCTCCACATGGCGAAGGGACCCATGTCGGCGTCGCAGGCGTTTCCAGCCAGCTGTCGCGTATACGCGACGTCGCCAGCCGAATTGATAACCATCGATGGCCGGCCGACGGCGAACGCGGGTGGAGGAGGAACGCCCAGAGGCTTGATCGATCGGCGCTGAGCCGCGCGTTTCTCCTTCCACGCCTCGAGCTGTCCCTTGCGCTCGACCGGAGTGTTTCCCTGACGAAACGGAGCGCCCAGACGTACGGGCGGTCCCGAGGTCGTACTCGCCGCTCCCGTGTCCTGAGCTCGAACGATTGGACTCAGCGAGAGCACGAGCGCTAACGCCGCGACTCGCCGCACCGCCCACTGGATTTTCGCTTTCGCCATAGCCGCCTCCCGCCGTCACGAGAAGACGCCCACCTGGAGGGAAAAGAACCGAACCTGGAGCGAAACTCTAACCAAAGAACGGGTTGAATGCCATTCCTACTTTTCGGCGACGCCGATGTCGGGGGCGGCTCCCTTGTAGGTCAGACCCGGCATGGCCTTTCCCTGATCGACCGGCGAGAAGCCGGTGAGCTTGCCCAGGTCGCCCCCTGAGATCTCGACCGAGGGCTGGATTTGGGTATGAGGCATGGCTTTCGACGTCAAGGCCGAAAGCCTCTGGGACCGGCCGCCCATCACGGCGCCCAGCGTGGGCTCGGGTGCGAAAGCATTGTAATCAAAGAAGAAAGCCGGGTCGGAGCT
>DATDNV010000297.1:0-3366 GCA_036518075.1 Thermoanaerobaculia bacterium | reverse complement strand
GTACAGGCCGTCTCGGGTGATCGAAAGGATGATCGGATCCTCGACCCCCGTCGGCAGGTTCGTCGTCGCGGTCTTGGGAAGCGCGACAGAGACTCCCTGGTGGAGCATCGGGGCGGTCACCATGAAGATGATGAGCAAGACGAGCATGACGTCGACCAGCGGCGTGACATTGATGTCCGCCAGGTGATCGTAGGGATCGCCACTGGAGCGTTGGAAGGCCATGGACCTAGTGCGAGGCGCGAAGTGCTAAGTTCAAAGTTCGCTCGCCTGGATTTTCAACTTCGAACATCGAACTTCGCACTTTGAACTTTCATGTGAAATTTCTCTCGGCCAGGTTGATGAACTCGAGGGCAAAATCGTCCATTCCCGCGCGCTGCTGGCGGACCTTGCCCATGAAGTAGTTGTAGAAGACGAGCGCGGGAATCGCGGCGGCGAGCCCCGCCGCGGTGTTGACGAGTGCTTCGGAGATACCCGGAGCGACCGCCGCGATCGAGGTCGAGCCGGTTTGTCCGATCGCCCGGAACGATTGCATGATTCCGAAGACGGTCCCGAAGAGGCCGATGAACGGGCACGCCGAAGCGGTGGTGGCGAGGAACGTCATGTAACGAGTGAGTCGGGAGAGCTCGACCCCGATCGCTCGCTCGAGCGCCCGTTCTACGCCCGAGATGTTCTTGATCAAGAGCTTGCCCGATGGGGCCCCGGAAGCAGTGACCGCCGGGTCTTCCGGGCGATTGGCCTTCACCTGGGCATCGAGCTCGGCGTAACCCGCCTTGAACAAGGTTGTTAGCGGAGTTTCGCCGAGCTGACTGGCGATGGCGTTGACTTCGGAGAACCGTTTGGATTTGCGAAAGAAAGCGACGAACTTCTCCGACTGGCGCGAGACCCGCCGCAGTCGAATGAACTTGGCAAAAATAATGATCCACGAAACGACCGAAAAGAAGAGCAAAATAGCGAGAACGACCTTGGCTGTGGGACCCGTTTCACGGAAGAAGGTGAGCAGCGAATCCTGTCCCCCGGGGAGAGTCTCCGCCCGGGTTGTCTGCCAGCCCGCCAACATCATTCAAATGCAACGTAACATAGGGATTGGGGAGCGTCAAAGGGAATGGGTCCGAGACCGCGCCGCGTTGTCAGTGTCAGTACGATGAGAGCCGTCTTCGACGCGTTCGTCCTGTTCGGCCTCGCGCTCGGCGCGGCGGCGCAGGCCGTTCCTGCGCCGGCACCAACCCAGACGCTGCAGGTGGAGCAGATCGTTCCCGGGATGAAGGGCTACGGATTCTCCGACCTCGGCGACGGTAAGGGCATTCAGCAATTCAACGTCGAGGTCCTGGGAGTCCTGAAGAAGTTCGCACCGCGACAAGATCTCATCCTCGCGCGCGTCTCCGGAGCCGGACTCGAAAACGCGGGAGTGATCGCCGGCATGAGCGGAAGCCCGATCTACGTCGACGGCAAGCTGATCGGCGCTCTCGCATACGGGTGGCCGTTCTCCAAGGAGCCCATCTGCGGCATCACCCCGATTCAAAACATGCTCGACATCCGACACGTTCCTCCGGCGCCTCCCGTGCCCATCGGCGGAGCTTCTGTCTCGACGAAAGCGCTCGTGACGGCCTTCACGAGCGGGGATTTCGCGAGCCATCTCGATGAGCTCGTGCAGCCGCTGCGTCCCGCGGCCCAGGAGGGGCTCACGCCGCTGCCGCTGCCGGTCTCGTTCGGCGGTCTGACCGACGGCCGTCTCTGGCGGCGAGTGTCGGAGACCGCGGGTTGGATGGCGACGCCGTCGGGAGCGGGGGCTTCACCGTCCGGTAACTCGACGCTGCGGCCGGGCTCCGCTGTCGCGGCCCAGCTTCTGACGGGCGACATGGATGTGTCCGCGACCGGCACCGTGACCTGGGTCGAAGGAAACTCGGTGCTCGCGTTCGGCCACCCGTTTCTCTCGATGGGTCCCGTCTCGATGCCGATGGCGGAGGCCGACGTCCTGACCGTGCTGCCCTCGCTGTACCGGTCGGTGAAATTCGCCGCGAGCGGGCCGATCCTCGGATCGATCTCGCAGGACCGGTCGACAGGAATCCTGGGAACGTTCGGCACTCAGGCCCCGATGGTCCCGATCTCAGTGAAGCTCTCGTCGGATCAGATGCCGACGCAGACGTTCCACTTCCAGGCCGTCCACAACTCGATGCTGACGCCGATCCTGTCGGCGATTGCGATCGACAATGTGCTGACGACGCTCGAGAAACGCTCGGGCGAGAGAACTCTGGTCTGGAAGTCCTCGATTCACACGCCGGGGCGGGACGTCCAGTGGAACTCGGTATTCTCGGGAATGGCCGCGCGCGAGGAAGCAGTATCGTCGCTCGCGCTGTTGACGAATTACCTGATGGCGAACGAATTTCACGATCTCACGATCGAGGGTCTGGATGTCGAGATTACGCACTCGGACCGGCTTCAAAACGCCCGCATCGTCCGGGTCGAGGCCGGCAAAGAGCGCGTCCGGCCCGGAGACGAGATCCCGATCTGGGTGGATCTCGCGGATTTCCGCGGAGGAAACCGCCGCGTGGTCATGAATCTCAAGGTCCCGCCCGACACGCCGCCGGGGCCGCTGAACGTGTTCGTCGGGGATGGCTTCGCGGCGACCGCCTATGATCTCGGGCTCCTGCCCGCGGACCCGCATTCCCTCGATCAGGTCCTGGATTTCCTCGCACGGATCCGGCCGTCCAACAGCCTGAACCTGCTCGCGTATCGTCGCGCTCCCGGCGCGGTCGTAGTCGGGGAAACGTTGCCCGCGCTTCCCCCCTCGGTGATGGCGATCCTGCATGATCGCGGTCCGAGCGAAGCCCCCACGCCCGAGCTGTCTTATTTGAGACTGCAATCCGAGTCGGTCGAGGAACCGATCCCCGTGAGCGGATCGGTGCGGCTGACGATCGACGTCTCTCCCCGCATTTGGTGAAGCCGGCGGGAAGACAGCGCCTCCTCGGTCTCGTCGTGCTCGGGCTGGCGGCGCTTTGCGCGACCGCTTCCGGCTCGGCGACGAAGATCTGGGTCAGCGATACGACCGCTGATTTTTCCAGCGGCGAGGCCCGGGGCGTCGCCGTGACGACCGAGGGACTGCTGCGCCTGACGCGAGACGCCAAGCACGTAGACGGAATCTCCGAAGCCACGATCTTTGCCGCCGCCCGGCAGCCCGACGGCTCCGTCCTTCTCGCGACCGGAGACGCAGGCAAGGTTTTGAGAGTCTCCCCGTCGGGCAAGGTCGACACGTTTGCGACGCTGCCAGAGAAAGAGGTGACCGCGCTCACGGTCGCCGACGACGGCGCCGTCTTCGCCGCGACCGCGCCAGGCGCGAAGGTCTACCGGATCGAGTCGGGCCGGTCCTCC
>DATDNV010000296.1:0-2629 GCA_036518075.1 Thermoanaerobaculia bacterium | reverse complement strand
TACCCGCCGTCACGGCCTTCCCAGAGCGGGTTGAAATCGATCCGAGCCGTCCCTTTCCCTCGGGAGGGACGACGACTTCCTGGAGAAAGTCGACACCGTTCGACATCGCGATCGCGACGACCGCCTGGACCGCGTGGAACGCGGCCAGAAATCCGCTATGGGGCTCATGGATCGCCCAAGTATTCGGCCCAAAATCGATCTGCGGCCAGCGGCGCTCCAGCTCGGCCCGCTCGAGACGCTCGTGGCTCACGCCGAGCCGTTTGAGCGTCGCGAGGGTCTTCGTCGTGAGCGGGTCCTCGCCGCGAGCCATCCAGAGCACGCCCGCCGGCTGAAAGAACGGCCGGGCCGCTTCATGAAAGAGCGATTTCCAGAGCTCCAGGGAACGCATCGACCAGCGCGTGTAGATCTCCTGATCGCCGTAGCCCATGCGGATGACGCGAGTCTGTCCGCCGGAGCTCGATCGAGCGTTGCCGGCGCCGTACGCGTCGAGCAACGCGACTCTTCGCCCCTTCTTCCGAAGCGTGTGCGCGATCCAGGCGCCAAAAACTCCGGCGCCGATGACCGCCACGTCGTAGGGCTTGCCGCCCGACGGAGTTTGGGGCTGCGCCTTGACGAGCCCGCCGGCGAGACTGGCGCCGATCGCGGCGGCTCCGGTGGCTTTCACAAAATCGCGGCGCGTCGTCTTCATCGCGATCCTCCTGCTCGGTCAGCACTCACAAAGAACGAGTTGCGGAATACAGATCCTGAGAATATATGCGAGCCCCGCCGCCCGCTCGCGATCCTAAAGCCAGGCGTCCCGGACTGGTCAAACATCGCTGACTGCGCCATTTGCGGGCCGAACTCCCCGATTCAGACGAAAGACCCGGCGCCGGCGAGGTTGCCCGAATAGAATCCAGACGATGGTCTCGCCGGGCCAGATCATCTCCCACTACCGCATCGAAGAGCGGCTGGGCGTCGGGGGCATGGGAGAGGTGTTTCGAGCCCGCGACATCGCCCTGGGACGCTCCGCCGCGCTCAAGCTCTTGCCCAAAGACTTCGATCCGACCTTGCGGGAGCGTCTCATCCGCGAGGCCGACACTTCCGCGCGGCTTCAGCATCCTGGCATCGCGACTTTCTTCGAGGCTGGCGAATCGAACGGAGACGTCTTCATCGCGATGGAGTTGGTGAAAGGGCGTACTCTGCGCGAGCGGCTCCTCGAAGACGGAGCGCTCGCATTCGAGACTGCGCTCGCCATCGTGAGTAGTCTGCTCGAAGCGCTCGGGCACGCGCACGCGGCGGGAGTGCTTCATCGGGACATCAAGCCCGAGAACATCATGCTCACGGGCGAGCGCGCCGCCAAGCTTCTCGATTTCGGCCTCGCGAAGAGCTTCGTGCCCGAGGCTCCACAAGAGGCGGCCACGGAAACGGCCTTGACCGGCGTGGGCGGGATCGTCGGGACGGTGGGCTACATGTCGCCCGAGCAGCTTCGAGGCGAGCCCATCGACGAGAGGTCGGACCTCTTTCAGCTCGCCGCCGTGTTCTATGAGATGTTGGCGGGAAAGCCGGCGTATCCGGGCGCGACCGCGACCGAGCGGCTGGCAGCAGTCCTCTCGCGCGACCCCGATTGGAGTCTCGTGACGGGGCCGGGTGTGCCCAGAGAGATCGCCGCGGTTCTCGCTCGCGGGCTCGCCCGCGAGCCCGCCCACCGCTACCGGTCCACAGCCGAGTTCTTGTCAGAGCTGCAGAAACTCCACGAGGGACGTCTCGTCGTCGATCTGCCTGACACTCTGGCGATTCTCGACTTGCAGAATCTCACCGGCGAGTCGGCCGATGACTGGCTCGGCAGCGGGATCTCGGAGACCGTGGCTACCGATCTCTCGCGCGTGAAAGGCCTGACGCTGATCGCCCGGGAAAAAATTATACGCGCCCGCGCGTCGCTCGAATCGCACCGACCGGGAGCGGGTGCGCTCGATCTCGCACAGTTGCTCGGATGCCGCTGGCTGTTTACCGGCAGCTTTCAAAAGATGGGGCATTCCTTGAGGATCACGACGCGATTGACAGAAGTCGCAACGGGAAGAGTTGTCGGCGCGGAGAAGCTCGACGGAACTGTCGAGAGCGTGTTCGAGATGCAAGATCGTCTCTCCTCTTCGGTCGCCGCCGCCCTGAATCTCGAAAAGCCGAGCGCTTCGGCTCCTGCTTCCACAAGAGCGTCGCGATTGGAGGTCTTCGAGCATTACGCGCGCGGCCGCAGGCTCTGGGAGCGGCTGGAGAAGGGCTCCTTCGAGAAGGCGCGCGAGTTTTTCGAGAACGCGATCGGTCTCGATCCGACGTACGCTCCGGCTCTGGCAGGTCTGGCCGGAGTCCACAGCATGCGTTTCACCTTCACGACCGACCCCGAGGAGCTGGAGAAGGCGCGGACCTGCGCCGACCGCGCGCTCGCCATCGATTCCCGAAACGCGGAAGCGCTCGTTTGGAAAGGATACGCTCTTTTCCGTGAGGATCGGTTCGCGGAGGCAGCGGCGACTCTCGCTGCCGCCAGCGCGGCGGATCCGACGGCGCTCTATCCCCACTACTTCGCCGGCATCGCACAGTCTTTCTTCGGCCGCTACCGCGACGCGGTTCCCGAACTGCGCCAGGCAGTGCAAGTGGA
>DATDNV010000295.1:0-3496 GCA_036518075.1 Thermoanaerobaculia bacterium | reverse complement strand
GACGAGCCCAACACGGGGCTCGATCCCATCATGACCGACATCATCGACGGGGTCATCCTGGAGATGCGCGAGAAGCTGCACGCGACGATCGTCACCATCACGCACAACATTCCCAGCGCGCGCCGCATCGGCGACCGGGTCGCTCTGCTTTTCGACGGCAAGATCCTCTTCCAGGCTCCGCCGGAGGAGTTCCTGAAATCCAAAGATCCCGCGGTCAGACAGTTTGTCGAAGGAAAAGCGGATGGTCCGCTCACGGTGGAAGGGGAGCAAAAGCATTCGGAGGGCCCATGAGCGCAGCAGCCAAAGTCGGCGCGTTTTTCGTGATCGTCTTGATCCTCGCCGGTCTCCTGATCTGGCGAATCGAGGAGCTGCGCCTCGGGCGCGGCAAAGCGCAGAGAATCTCGATCGAGTTCAAGGATGTGGCCGGGCTCGATGCGAAGTCCACCGTCCGCGTCGCGGGGGTCCGCGTCGGAAAAGTGGCGAAGATCCGGATCGACAAGGCGACCGGAAAGGCGATCGTCGACGTCGACATCGACCCCGACGTCGATCTGCGGCAGGGCGCGTCCGCCGCGATCGCGAACCTCGGCCTGCTCGGCGAAAAGTACGTGGAGCTCACGCCGGGTCCCATCGGAGCGTCGGCGCTTCCGGAAGGCTCCGTCCTGCAGGGAGACGTGCCGGTCAGCTTCGACCAGATCACCAGGCTCGCCCGCGACATCGAGCAGGATGTCAAGGGGATCAGCTCCAACCTGAATCAGTCGCTCGGCGGCCCGGAGGGCGAAGAGCGGCTCAAGACGATCGTCGAGAACGTTCGTCTCATCACGGAAGACCTGCGCGTCATGGTGGCGTCCAACCGTGGAAACGTCGACGCGACCCTGGCGAACTTCAAGGAATTCTCGGGAGTGCTCGTCCAGCTCGTCGACCGGCTCGACACGCTCGTGGCATCGAATCAGGCGAACGTCACTCAGGGCATCGCCAACATCCGTGAGATCTCCCAAAAACTCGAAACGACCGCGGACAACCTGAATCAGATCACCGGGAAGGTCCGGCAGGGAGAGGGAACGGTCGGCAAGCTCATCCAGAGCGACGAAACGCACGAGAACCTCAATGAGGCGCTCGTGGCGGTCAAGGAGGGGGTCAGCAGCCTCAACAAGACCCTGAGCGCCGCGAACAAGATCCAGTTCGATTTCGGGATGCGCTCGGAGTACCTGACTCGCACCTCCAACGCGAAGGGCTACTTTGGCGTCAACATCAACAAGAAGGATTCGCCCCAGTTCTACCAGCTGGAGGTTTCCACGCAGCCCAACGGACTCCGCGACCTGACGACCTCGGTCGTGACGACGACGTTCCCCGACGGCCACACCGAAACCACGACCATCCAAAACACGGAATTCGAAGACAAGCTCGGAATCACGGCGATGATGGGGTGGCGGTGGAACGACTTTGCCCTGCGGGCCGGCCTGATCGAGTCCCGCGGCGGCGCCGCCATCGACTACAAGATCCTCAACGACCGGCTGCGTTTTTCCGGAGAGATCTTCGACTTCAACCGCCCGGAGTCCTTCGCCGCGCACGGGAAGCTCACGACACGCTACTTCTTCTCGCCGTCGGTCTACGTCACGGGCGGTTGGGACGATTTCCTGAATCGAAGCCGAAAGGCCGATTCGCTGTTCATCGGCGCGGGACTGCGTTGGACCGACGACGACATCAAGTACCTCCTCGGCGCCGTGTCCATTCGGCCGTGAGGACGAAACCGAGGAGAACGTGCGCGCCCGGCTGACAACGGTCTTCGCGTGCCAGTCCTGCGGGGCCGTCTCTCCCAAGTGGCTGGGCCGCTGTCCGGAATGCGGGGAGTGGAACACCTACGTCGAAGAGGCGCGTTCCGAAAAATCCGCGGCTGGGCCGCCGCTCGCTTCTCCGCCGATCTCGGAAGTCGCCGCAAGCGTCGAAGATCGGATCTCGACCGGGCTTCCGGGGCTCGACCGCGTGCTCGGCGGCGGCCTGGTGCCCGGTTCCGTCGTGCTGCTCGGAGGAGAGCCGGGGATCGGCAAGTCGACGCTTCTCCTTCAGGCGGCGCGATCGATCGCGGCGGCCGGCGAGGTCCTGTACGTGTCGGGCGAGGAGTCGGCCTCCCAGGTGCGGCTACGCGGCGACCGGCTCGAGATCCGGGAGCCCCGTCTCTTTCTTCTCGCCGAAACCGACGTGGCGCGCATCGTCGCGGCTGCCGAGACGCGGCCCCCGCGCGTGCTGGTGATCGACTCGATCCAGGCGGTTCGCGATTCGGCGCTCTCTTCGGGAGCCGGCACCGTTTCTCAGGTCCGGGAGTCCGCGAGCGTCCTGCAGCGGTATGCGAAGGCAAGAGCAGTTCCGGTCGTCCTGATCGGACACGTCACCAAGGACGGAAGTCTCGCCGGTCCCAAGTCGCTCGAACACCTGGTGGACGCGGTCCTCACGGTCGAGGGGGATCGCGGGGGAGGAAGGCGACTGCTTCGAGCGAACAAGAACCGGTTCGGGCCGGTCGACGAGCTCGCCCTCTACGAGATGACGGGACAGGGGCTGGTCGAGATCCCGAATCCGTCGGCCCGTTTTCTGTCGGAGCGGCGACGCGGCGTTCCGGGGAGCGCCGTGACCGCCGCCCGCGAAGGCTCGCGCTCACTGCTCGTCGAGATCCAGGCCCTCGTCGGGCCCCAGGCGGCGGGATCGCCTCGACGGGTCGCGATCGGCCTGGACCCGAGTCGTCTCGCGCTGCTCCTCGCCGTGCTCGAAGGGGCTGGCATTCCCCTCGGCACGCGCGAAGTCTTCGTGTCTTGCGCAGGGGGTCTCGAGGTCTCCGAGCCGGCCGTGGATCTTGCTGTCGTCGCCGCGCTGGCGTCCTCAGCGCGCGGCCGGCCGCTTCCGGAAGGCTCCGTCTGGTTCGGAGAGATCGGGCTCCTGGGCGAAGTGCGGACGGTGCCAGCGGGTGCATCGCGCTTGAAGGAAGCCGCAGCCCTCGGATTCGAAGCGGTATGGCTCCCCGCCGGAAACGCGGGAGAGGCGGCCGGCTTTCCCGACCTGCGCGTTCACCCCGTGGACCGCGTGACCGAGTTTCTCAAGAGTTTGTAGGAGATGGCCATCGCATGGATGGCGCTGGCCTGAAACAACTCAATGAGGTGGGCCGACGGGTCCTGCCGCCGGCCACCTCGCGTGCGCACTGCGGCCGGATGATAAATCTCGTCTGAGGGGGAGTTCCTCCGCGCGCACGCGAGGTCTTCGTCCGGCGTCTCCCGTCGGCCCTTTTGGAGGCTCACTCGTGCGAAAACTACGAGTCGGCCAGGTGGGCCGGCGTCGAGCCGGTGAGGAGTCGAAAGGCGTCGAGATACTTTTCCCGAGTCGTTCGGACGACTCCTTCGGGAAGCTTGGGCGCGGGAGGGCGCTTGTTCCAGCCGGTCGACTCCAGCCAGTCGCGCACGAACTGTTTGTCGAAGGAAGCGGGACTCCGGCCGGTGGCGTAGTACTTCGCGTC
>DATDNV010000294.1:0-3664 GCA_036518075.1 Thermoanaerobaculia bacterium | reverse complement strand
GACCGCCGTCGCGAGCAGGACCAGACCGATCCCGACGCGTAGGGACGCGCGGACTGGGGCCGCGGCGGTCGCTCCGCGACCAGGCGGCCGAAACTCTTCTAACCGGAAGGCGGGAGCGGTGTGGGCACTTCCCTCGGGGTCCGCCGTTCGTGTCCGATCACTCACGCAACGTGCAGGCTGACGCTGACAATCACTGCTTGTTGAGCACCCAGTCGTAAGGAATGAAATCGACTTTCCAGTCGGCCGGGATCTTCTCGCCGCGGTACATGTTTGCGTAGGCGATCAGGGTCGGGACTTTCTTGAGAAAGTCTCCCGTGTAGAACTGAAGGATCTGCGAGAAGCGCACCGTCTGCTTGTCCGGCTGAAGCTCGACGTTCCGCGTTTCGTTGAAGAACTCCTTCGCCTGGCGGTCGAGCTGCCGGTCGAGCTCGGCCGCGGTGAAGGGCTCGCGCGGGAGCCTCGGACAGCCGCGCGCCATGCAATTCAGCGCAACGTGCACGCGCGGATCGCCCATTGGCCGGATCACCTGGTTCTCGAGAGCGTAGAGCGAGATGAACTGCCCCCCGACCTCGAAACGATTCTTGTAGAAGAACGTCACCTTGACGTCGTTCAGGTTGGGCGGGAAGTTGGATTTCAACACGTCGTACATCGCGAGCGCGTTATAGGTATTGATGTAGTAGGCGAGTTTGGATTCGGGCGTCGAAAACTGGTCGGGTTGAGACGCCGGACTCACCTTCGCGACGTAGGCGAGATAGGTGTTCAGATCCGCCGGATCCTTCGCCATGCCCGCGTAGTCCATGCGTCCCTTTTCGTCCACGAACCGGGAGAGGTGGCTCGCCCAGGCCTTCTCCGCGTCCGGCCGGGGTGCGGCGGCGGTTTGCGGCGGCGGGATGTGCGTCGCGCATGCGGACGCGAGCAGGAACATTCCGAGAGGCCGGGCGATCCGTTTCATGAGACTCCTTCCCCGCTCGCGATTCATTGGAGCACCGGCAGAGATGCTCCGGACAGCGGATTCCAGATCCGGCGGCCTTCTTCTGTTTCGATCGTCACGAGCTTCAAAATGAATTCATCGCGGCGGGCATTGTGCGCGCACATGGAGACCGGGCCATTGCCCGTCATGACCATGAACGAGCAGGCATGAATTCGTTCGGCCTCGAGCGCCTTCGCGTCCATGAAGTTCTGAACGAAAAACGAGAGCTTGTGCGTGCGTCCGCGCGCCGCGATCAGATCTCGGCGCATGCGCCAGACCTTCGGGCCGAAGAATCGAAGCGCTCTCGCGAACCACGCAGGCCGGCGCAGCACCTCCCGAGCGAGCGCGAGCACGGCCCGTCGCGGATAGCGCCGGTCCAGCGTCACATGCTGAAAATCCTCCAGAAACCGATTGAAGAAGGCCGGGTCGTCGTTCAGATCGTAGAGATTGCCGTTAGCTTCGAGCGTGATCCCGATGCGGTGGCAACGGGGATGCCCGATCAGAATCGTGTCCCACGAGATCGGAGTGCCGGCCCCTTCAGCGATCTTCTGTCGGACGCTTTCGAGCGAGATGATCCGGTCCCTCTCGCGGAGCACGCCGCGCCCGATGTCGGCCTGAAGCTGGAACGAGGCCATGCCCACGACGTCGGCGCGCTTTCGGAAGAACCGCACGAGCTCCGGGATCTCGTCGAAGTTCTCGCGGCAGACGGTCGTGTTGAAGATCACCGCGACCGGCAGGCCGCGGACCCGCTCGATGTACTCGTCGCGCAGAGCGTTCAGGTCGCTTTCGGTCGTGTAGCCCTTGCGCTCCTGGGTCAGATCGACGTGAAACGCGACGTCGTTCAACCCGGCGGTGGAAAGCCGCTCGAGCATGGGTCGAGTCGCCTTGATTCCGTTGGTCATGAGGGTCGGGAGAAGGCCGCGCTCGCGCACCCGGGCGACGATGGCGGTCAGCTCGTCGGCGTCGCGCAGGGTGGGGTCTCCCCCGGTGATCTGCACCGAGGTCGGCGCTCCGAAGTGCGTCGCGATCGCATCGATGCGATGGAAAACCTCCACGAGCGGGATGTCCTTGACCCGCTCGGAGTTCTCCGAGAGGTAACAGAGGGTGCAGTCGAGGTTGCAGCGCTGGGTGATCTCCAGGGCGACGCAGCCGATGGCGTTTCGCCGGCCCAGGACCTGGTTCTCCCGAAAGAACGGCCCCATCCGCTGGCGAGCCCGCTCCAGAGCGGCCGTTCTCTCGCCGTCGATGGAGGTTCGCCCTCTCTTCATCGCGCCTCGCGCTTCCAGTGTCATGGATACGGGCGAACACGCCCGCTCACAGCTACTTACATGATACGGTGAATCGGCTCTGGACGGATCTTCGTCCGGCGAAACCTTTGGCGCGACCCACCGTCTCCCTGAAAGCCGTGCCGAGCGCTTGCGGATGACGACGACGGTTGGCGTCCGGGACGATGACCGGAAGCTCCTCGAAAGAATCCGGCGTGGCGACACGGCCGGGGCGGCTGAGCTTTTCGAGCGTTATGCCCCGGCGCTGCTTCGGTTTACCGACCGCCTCCTCTCGGACCGGGCGTCTGCGGAGGAGGTCACCCAGGAGGTCTTTGTGAAAGTGATCTCGCGGGCCCACCAGTACGACGGGCGGGCAGAGGTGGCTTCGTGGCTCTTCGCGATCGCGGCGAACGCGTGCCGCGACCGGCGCCGCCGCGAGCGGCGAGCCACCGTGGTTCCTCTGGAGGCGATTCCGGAGCCGTCCGACGGCCGGAGCCGAGGCGACGGCATCGAGGGCGCCCTGATTCTTCGGGAACGGCGGGACGCGGTGCGCGCCGCGCTCTCGGCTCTTTCGGAAGAGCAACGCGAAGCTCTCGTCCTCGCGAGGTACCACGGTCTGCCCTACGCGGAGATCGCGGAGGTTCTTGGCATCTCCGTGGGGGCGGTCAAGACGAGAATCTTTCGGGCGGTGGAAGCGCTCAAGACCCATTTTTCGCAGGGAGTGACGTCATGGAATGCCGCGAACTGACTGAATTTGCCGTGTCCGGTCTCCTGGGGGACGTGGACGAAAAGAGCCGCCGCGACATGGACGCGCATCTTTCCGGCTGCTCCGCCTGCCGCGAGGAGCTCGCAAAGATCGAGGCGGCCTGGGAAACGTTGGGGCGCGATCCCGACCTGCAGGTCTCCTCCGACTTCCGGCGCCGGTCGCTCGAGTTGCTCGAGGAAGAGATGGTGCGGCGGCGTGTCCGCGAGTTCCGGCCCCGGCGCCGATGGGTCGGGGTCGCGGCTCAAGCGGCCGCCATTCTCGTCGCGGCCGCTCTGGGCTGGACGTTGCGCCGCCCGGCCTCACAGCCCGCTCCCGCGGCGAGCCAACCTCCGGAAGGCGCGCTTTCCAACGTGACCTATCGCCAACCGGACGCGGACGGCAAGGTCGCCGTCTCCTTCGACGTGACTTCCCACAAGACCGTCCTCGGACGCCCCGAGGATCCGGCGGTGGCGACGCTGCTCGCCTACCTCGTTTCGCAGGGAACCCGGACCGCGGGAGAGAAATCGCAGGCGATCGAGCTGGTCTCTTCCCAGTACGGGACGGGCTCTAAGCCGGTGTCGCCGGAAATCGTGCGCGCTCTGACCACGACGCTTCGTCACGATCAGAACCCGGGAGTGCGCAAGAAGGCCGCCGATGCGCTGGCCGCGTTTCCGATCGTTCCCG
>DATDNV010000293.1:0-2780 GCA_036518075.1 Thermoanaerobaculia bacterium | reverse complement strand
CTCCCGCCGGTTTGACTAGCACACGCGTCTCGACGTCGCGGATGAAGGCGACACGGTCGACACCGGAAAAGTCGAGCCCGCTCCACCTCTCGAGAGCTCCCATGAGGCAGACCGTGAGCGCCGAGGAGCCGCCGAGCCCCGATCCGAACGGGACCTCCGAACGCAGCTCGATCTCGAGCGGCTCATCGATCTCCATTGCCTCCAGGAGCGCTCCCACGAGGGCGGCACGCGGTTCCGCGAGCAGGTCCGAAGGTCTGCGTCCTCCCAACTCGAGGCCGGACGCGGAGTGGACGACTCGAAACCCCTCGACGCCGTCAATCACCCGACAACGCGCATGGCGATCGATCGCAACGTTGACCGTGACCGATCCCGGATGCAGGACGTGAAGCGGCCACAGATCGAGCGTGCCTCCCGCGAGATCGACTCTCGCCGGCGCGGAGGCCTCGATTATCCGAGCGGGCATTTGAAGGAAAGCTATCAGCTGTCAGCTCGCAGCTGACAGCCAAACGCAAGAATATGTCAGATCTGATATAAGACAGTCAGAATAACACTATTCAAGATCCAAACGGATTGGAGTGTCTGGCTGAGAGCTGAAAGCTGCTAGCTGAGAGCTAGTAACCGACCCGGCTCGCTCGGAGAAAGCCCGACTGGGGAAAAGCGACGCCTTCGACCGTCACCGTCTGACCCGCCGACGCCTGCGCGAAGGTGCTGTCCCGCGACATCAGCCGCCAGACCTCGCCATTGTCCGCGCAGAGCCCGGCCTGATGATGAGACTCCGGAAGCGGGCAGAGACCGGCCTCGATCCGCGCTTCACAACTCAAGCAAACGAGAGTTCCGGTCAGTTTCCGGGACACGAGACGGAGCGTCGACGCGGTCGGCGCTGCAACCGTGGAGGCCTGGGCAAGTCCGGAGGCCGAGGCGCCGGGATGCAATGGCTGGTCGGTGGCCAACGGAACGATCAGGACGAGAAGAACCGCCGCAAAGCCAAACATCGAAACATGGCGGGGATCCGGCTGAGGAATCGGCCTTTGCCGGAGACGAGCCAGCAGGCTCGTGGGCGCCGGAGTCCGGTTCACTCGGGAGTGCAGCAGTCGGGCAAGCCCCTGGGCCGAACGAGAACGGACGCGGCAAGAAAGACAGGCTGCCAGGTGCCGGTCCAAAGACTCCGCCTCCTGGCTCGACATGTCCCGATCGAGGTAGGCATAGAGCAGAAACCGGGCCTTGGCGCAATTCATCGTTTACCGGAGGCGGAAACCCGCCGGGGAACCCGGAAATTCCGCTCCGAAGGGGGGCCGGGGTCAGGCCGCGGGCGGCTTGGGGCGGGTGCGCATTTTGTTCGGCTCGGCTCCGCGGATATAGCCGTGCAGCCTTGCGTACTTCAACAGGGCCTTTTCGAGCAGCTTTCGGCCCCGATATAGCCGCGACATGACGGTCCCGACCGGGCAGTCGAGGATCTCGGCGACCTCTTTGTAGGAAAAATCCTCCAGATCCGCCAGGATGACGACCATTCGGTAGTCGTAAGGCAGGGATTCGAGAGCCTTGCGGACGTCGTCGTCGAGGACTCCCGTGAAGAACTCGGACTCGGGATCGACCGCCTGGTCATTGTTATCCCGGCGCACGATCCGCTCGAACGAGTCCTCGATTTCGGCAAAATCGACGCTCCGTGGCTCGAGCTTCTTGCGACGGTAGTTGTTGATGAAGGTGTTCTTCAAGATCTTGAAGAGCCAGGCCTTGAGGTTCGTCCCCTCTTCAAACTTGTCGTAGTACTTGTACGCCTTGAAGTAGGTCTCCTGAACCAGGTCCTCGGCGTCTTCCGCGCTCCGCGTCATCCGATAGGCGGTGTTGTAGAGAGAATCCAGATAGGGCATGACCTGGGAGTCGAAGTTCCACGCCGTCACGCCCGCCTCTTCCGTTTTCGCCTGCACGCCTGATTTGTTCATGTATTCCCGTAATTTCAAGAATCCTGCCCGTTTCACCTTGCTTCGGATTCGGTTGTCCGGGGCGGTTGTAAGCCGCTTCTCTTCTACGGATTAGGACACGAAACCGTTGAGCAGGTTCGCCAAAGGGTATTACGTCCGAAGTGGGTCTGGGGTTTCCCGAAGTGGGCAGAACGTCCCCCGGAGGGGACAAAGGGCTCCGGCGGAGTTTGATCCTCCGGCCGGAGCCCTCGGAAACCGGCTACTTACCGTAGATCAGGAAGCAGATCAGCAGCGCGTAGAGCACCAGGGACTCGATCAGGACAAGTCCCAGCAGCGTCATTCCGCGGATGTCTTTGGAGGCGCCGGGGTTGCGTGACATGCCGTCCGCGGCTGCCGCCGTCGCTCGTCCCTGGGCGGCTGCGCCGCCAAAAACAGCCATTCCCAGCAGGAACGCTGCGCCGATGACCCCCCAGCGAACCCCGGAAGGCGCGCCGCCTCCGGCCGCCGCCGTCTCCTGCGCGAGAGCCGGCAGGGACAGGGACAGAGCCAGGGCGCTCAACAAAACGATCCTCTTCAGCATCCGAAATTCTCCTTCTCCTTACGCCTCGGGGGCGCGTCGATCCGCGGAAGTTATCACAACGGTCAGTGTTCTTCGTGGGCGGTCGCTCCCTCGATGTAAACCGCCGACAGGAGCGCGAAGACGTAGGCCTGCAGCACCGCGGTGAAGAGGCCGAGCGCCATCATCGGCCATGGCACGACGATCGGAACGAGACTCGCGAACACTCCGGTCGTGGCGTGTTCGCCGTAGATGTTCATGAACAGACGCAGCGAGAGAGAGAGGATTCGGGCGAACGTGCCGAT
>DATDNV010000292.1:0-2711 GCA_036518075.1 Thermoanaerobaculia bacterium | reverse complement strand
GAGTACCGAGCCTTGGGGATAATCCACGTAACAACCCGCCGTCTCCTCGATGGTTATCGTTCCCTGTTCCACGATGACAATCCCGGGTCCGGAATGTGTGTGCCAGCCGCTGTAGCCGCCGGGAGCAAACGTCTGATGAACATTGAGGATGTTGACCAGTGACTTGTCGCTACCGAACTCCAGCAGGAGGAGCTTGCCGGCCATTGATTGGACGTTGATGTTTGCGTTCCCGCTGACCACCTTATAACTTGGTGTTACTCCGCTACCGGGCGTTCCCAATGCGTTCCCACACCACAACACGATGGCAAAGACCGCGACGGATGCGACCACCTTTCTGACCATATGGAACCTACCTTTCCGCCCCATTGGGGCTATTAGGCCCAGCATGGAGAGAAAGTCCTAAGGTGGCGTTCCGGAGTTTCTAGGCTTTTTCTAAGCCGGGTGGCGCGAGTGTCGGTAAGATTCCGGCAAATGCGGATCCGCTTTGCGGACTGCGTCTTCGACTCGGGCACGCGTGAAGTGTTGAGGGGCAGGCGTACTCTCTCCCTTTCCCCCAAGGCCTTTCATCTCCTAGAAATCCTGATTCGGGAGCGGCCCAAGGCCGTCGACCGCAGGAAGCTTCACGCCGAGCTCTGGCCTCGCATCTTCGTCACTGACGCGAACCTTCCAAATCTCGTCACGGAGCTGCGGTCGGCCCTGGGAGACGATGCGCGAGAGGCACGTATCATCCGGACGATACGGAGCTTCGGCTACGCGTTCTGCGGGAAGGTGGCGCCGGCGCTGCAAAGAGGAACTCGCGCAACAGCCTCAGACTTTCACTGCCGAATCGTCTGGGGAGATCGCGAGATCACTCTGGGCGAAGGTGAAAACCTGCTTGGACGCGACCCTGACGTCGCTGTCTGGATCGACCTGAACAGCGTCTCCCGCCGCCATGCTCGGATCACGGTCTCCGACGATTCGGCGACGCTGGAAGATCTCGGTAGTCGAAACGGTACCTACGTGGGGGGCCGAAGGGTCGCGGCGCCAAGGCGGCTCGCTAACGGTGACCAGATCAAAATGGGCGAGGCTCGGTTCGTCTTCCGCTGCTTCGGGAAGGTTGGAACAACCGAATCGGAATGCGCGGAATGACCAGGAGCGCGACTTGAGTCCCTCGCCGGGTAATCGGCTCGGGCCCTACGAGATCGTCGCATTGCTCGGGGCCGGAGGTATGGGCGAGGTCTGGCGGGCTCGCGATGCGCGGCTCGGGCGCGAGGTCGCGATCAAAGTCTTGCCGGCGGAACTGTCCGCCGACGGCGATCGTTTGAAGCGATTCGAGAAGGAAGCTCGGTCAGCTTCTTCTCTCAATCACCCCAACATTGTCACGATCCACGAGGTTGGGCGGAGTGACTCGACGTCGTTCATCGTCATGGAGCTGGTCGAGGGCAAAACGTTGCGGGAGGAGCTGGCAGGGGGAACTCTGCCCGTAGGGAAAGTGTTCAGCATCGCCACGCAAATCGCGCAAGGGCTGGCGAAGGCCCATTCCGCGGGAATCATCCATCGCGACTTGAAGCCGGAGAACGTGATGGTAACGAAAGACGGGTTTGTGAAGATACTCGATTTCGGGCTGGCGAAGCTCGCGCACCCGGAGTTGGATGGAGGCCAGCCCACTGAGGCGCCGACAGTCTCTGAGGCAACGCGACCCGGCATCGTCATGGGGACGGTGAGCTACATGTCACCGGAGCAGGCGTCGGGACATCCGGTCGACTTCCACAGCGATCAGTTTTCGTTTGGCTCGATCCTTTATGAGATGTCCGCTGGCAAGCAGGCGTTCCGGCGGGCGACGACAGCTCAGACAATGGCCGCCATCATCCAGGATGAGCCTGAGTCGATTGCGAGTCTTAACCCCAGAGCTCCGGCCCCGCTCCGCTGGATTATCGAGCGCTGCCTGATCAAAGAGCCTAATGCCCGGTATGCCTCAACAGAGGATTTAGCCCGAGAGATCGCGACGGTACGCGATCATGTTTCGCAGATCAGCTCGGTCGAAGCCTCGCTGCCTGGAGCTTTTCGAAGCCGCTGGCGTACGCGAGAGCTTCTGGCTTGGATGATTGCGGGCGTGCTCTTTGTCGCGGGCGTCCTGCTTTTTTCTCGGCGTCCGGAGACCGCCCCGTCCAACAGAATCCAGGCCTCCCTTCTTCCGCCGCCGGGGCTCGAATTTGACACGGCGATAGCTCCTCCGGCCGTCTCTCCGGACGGCCGGAGCGTCGTGTTTCGGGCCGGAGACAGCCTTTGGCTGCGATCTTTCGCGGACAAGGAGTGGCACAAACTGCCGGACACGGAAAACGGTGCGTGGCCTTTCTGGTCTCCGGACAGTCAATCCATTGGCTTCATCACTCCAGATTTCAAGTTGAGGCGCATTCGAGTCAACGGAACGGCGTCACAGATGATCGTAGAGGCGCCGGGCTTCCGGGGAGCGAGTTGGAATCGCGGTGACACGATCATCTTCGGACAATTGAAGGGTCCCCTACACCAGGTATCCGCCGGCGGTGGGGAAGCGACCGCGTTGACGCGGGTCGACCCCTCGGGCGGCGAGGTCGACCATCGATTTCCATCCTTTCTTCCGGACGATCGGCATTGTCTGTTTGTCGTCCTCATGACACAAGAGACGTATCTGGCAGTGGGATCTCTCGGCTCGAAAGAGACGAAGGTACTCGGCAAAGCGACTTCGACCATCG
>DATDNV010000291.1:0-2712 GCA_036518075.1 Thermoanaerobaculia bacterium | reverse complement strand
CCTGAACCTCGACCGCGTGCCTCTGAGCATGACCGTCGTCGGCGGCGGGGTGATCGGCACCGAGTACGCGTGCCTCTTCGCCGCGCTGGGAACGCGAATCACGCTGGTTGAAGGGCGCAGCCGGCTGCTCGGCGGCGTCGATGAAGAGCTCTCTTCCGCGATCGAGCTCTCCCTGGAACGCATGGGCGCGCGGATTCTTCTGGGCGACGCGGTCGAATCGATCGAGCGCGATGCGGGCCGCCCCACCAACGCGCTTCGCCTGCGGCTGAAGTCGGGCCGCCGGATTCGCGCCGACAAGGTGCTGATCTCGGCGGGGCGGGCCGGCAATACCGAGGGACTTCAGTTAGCGAAAATCGGCGTCGGTCTCACACCGCGAGGCCACATCGAGGTGAACGAGCACTTTCAGACAGGCGTGCCGCACATCTACGCCGTCGGGGACGTGATCGGGTTTCCGGCTCTGGCGTCGACCTCGATGGAGCAGGGGCGGGTGGCGATGTGCCACGCGTTCGGGATCGCGTACAAGACCGCGATGTCTCCGTTTACGCCGTACGGGATCTACTCCATCCCGGAGATCTCCTCGCTGGGACCTTCCGAGCAGGAGCTCCAGCAGAAGGGGACCGACTACGAAGTCGGCCGCGCCCGATTCGAGAACAACGCGCGCGGCCAGATTACCGGCGATTCGGAAGGAGTCGTGAAGATCCTCTTCGAGCCCGGCACGCGGCGTCTCCTGGCCGCGCACATCCTCGGCGATCAGGCGACCGAGCTGATCCACGTGCCCCTGTTCGTGTTGGCGCGCGGAGGGACGATCGACGAGTTCATCGACGCCGTGTTCAACTTTCCCACGCTCGCGGAGAGCTTCAAGTACGCGGCCTACGACGGCCTCCAGCGCCTGGCTCGTCGAGAAGGGCGAATCTCCTCGACCGTGCATGCGGTGCGCTCGGATCCGGCGACGCGTCCCTACTTCGCCGGAGTGGACGTGTCGCGGCCCGGGCTCTTGCCTGGCCGTCCCAGCGCCGTATGCGTCATGGATCGGTTCCGCCGCTGCCGTTTCTCGACCTGGAGCTACGAGGCCGGCGGTTCCGGGATTCTGCCGGAGGAGATCGAGACCGAAGGATTCGTGCTCGCGATCGCCGCGGGGAAGGATGGAGCCACCGAGCTCGTCGACGGATTGCGGAGGCGGGGCCGAGGGATCGTCGGGGAAGCCGCCGAGGATCGAGTCGAGATCGTGCAGGCGAGGCCGGCGGACCTGTGGCAAAGCTGGGCCCAGACTCAGAAGCTCAAAGGAGCAAGTCTTCCCTCCGGCAAGCGAATGCGCTACGAGATTCTCCGATCGGAGTCGCTCGAGTTCCCCCTGGTCTGCGAGGCGATCCACGACGACCAGCTCAACGCCGCGGCGGCGGCCTACGCGGCCTATCTCTGGGCCACCCGCCAGGTGAGTGCGGAGGGCGGGTTCGTGAAACCGATCGGAGTCCTAAGTCCGAAGTCCTGAGTCCGAAGTCGGGAGCTCCGGTTGGATTCTCGACTCCCACTTCGGACATAGCACTTCGAACCAAAAAAGACCGCGCCCGAAGGCGCGGTGAGGAGGAGGAAGACCTCGGGATTCGGGGAACGATTACCTGTCCGGCCGCCCCCGATTGGGAGGCGGAGCCGAATGGTGCGACTCCACGTGCGGGGCGGATTGGACACGAGGCGGCGGCGCTGACTGGACCGGCGCCCTCTCCACGTGCGGCGCCTCGCGCGGAGGCGGCGGCGGAGGATTGAAGTTCCGGGGCGCCTGCGCGCGCGGATCCACCCGAAGCTCGCGCGGCGCCGAGGATCCATCCTGAGAGACGCGGTTTCGGGGAACCGAGTGGGGCGCCTCACCGCGGAAATCCTGAGGCGACACATCCCGCCAGGTTCGAGTTCGCGTGCCCGTGTCCGAAGAGGAGTCGAAGCTGCGGCGCCCGGGAACGGATCCCTCGATCACCCTTCGCGCCGGAGGAAGATCCTGTTTCGAACGCCACGCCTCGCGGCGAGCCGCCGCGCCGGAATCGACGTTGCCCGTCCGGGGCTGCGCGCGCCAATCGGGTGAGCTGGAGACTGTTCCGCGGTCGGGCCGAGCGGAGTCGAAAGAGCGGACATCCGGCCGCTCGCTCGGAGCGATCGCCGGGCGAGAGTCGAGCGAACGCGTGCGCCAATCGGTGCTGGGCCGCGACATCTCGGTCCGATTCGGAAGCCGCGGCGCAGACTCGGCAGTGAAGGCGCGCCGTGCGACCTCCGGCAGGACCCGGCTGCGGTCGATCGTCACACCGCGGGGCGCAACCTCCGCCGCTCCGGGTCCGGCGACGCCGTTGCGAGTCGTCTGCACGGCTCGCTGGCCGATGGCGGCGAGCGTCTCCTCGGGCAGCGTCCGCTGGTGCGCGAGGACCGGCGCCAGCCGATCCGAGCCGGGTAGAGCGTTTCGCTGAATCGACTGCGGCGCTTCACGAACGAAGCTTTGGAGCGCGTCGCGCGCCCCGCCTGCGCGGGCGGGGACGACGATGGGGCGAGACGTGATCGCAATCTGATTTCCACCGAGCCGGTTCGCCATTCTCGATCCGGAAACGATGCTCATGCGGGAGACGGCGGTTCCGAGGTTGTTCGAGCCGGTGAAGTTCCAGCCGCGGAAGTCGACCGTGCGCGTCGAGAACGTCCCTTGAATTCCGATCGAGAAGCCGGGGTGATTCCACCCCT
>DATDNV010000290.1:0-2471 GCA_036518075.1 Thermoanaerobaculia bacterium | reverse complement strand
ACACGCACCGGCTGCCGCAGCCAGTCATGACGAAGCCTGAAGAGCTCCCCGTGCCTCCCGCGGCGGTCTACGTTCTGGAGATGTCCGGCGTGCGGCGCGTAGACGAACTACTCGCAGGGACTCTCGTGCGACGCCGCCCGGGCAACCGCGTGATCGTGATCGCGGAGAAGTTCGGCGAGGACGAAACGTTTCCGCTTCTTGCTCTCGGTGTGAAGGGATTGATCCGATTCGCGGAAATCAAGGAGAATCTCGCGCGCGCGCTTCGCGAGGTGGGGCGTGGAGGCTACTGGGTTCCGCGGACCCTGCTCTCCCGCTTCGTAGAGCTGACGCTCGCCTCGGGCCGTCCTCGAGCGCTCCGAAGCGCGGTCCATTTGAGCCCTCGGGAACGCGAGGTGGTCGACCTGCTTCTCGAAAACCGTTCCAACAAGGAGATCGCGCGCGCGCTGTTCATCTCCGAGAGGACGGCGAAATTCCATGTGGCCAATCTGCTCGCAAAAAACGGCGTGAAGCGTCGCGCCGACCTCATCCTTCTTGGAATGGCATCGGGCCGGGAGCGTCCGCGGTAACCTGCCTTCGAAGCGGGGAGGAGCCGCTGGGAAGTGGGCTCGGGAGGAGGCTTCCTGCCGGTTGACAGGCCCGCCTGCCTTGCGTATCCTTACGCGCCCTTCCCAGTGGCCAAGGGATGAGTTTGCCCTTGAACGATAGAGCCGGGGAAGGTGAGTTCAAAGGAGTTCGGGGTCGTCATGAGTTCGGGCACATCGACGGTTCGCGCGGAGGGCGCCGCCCAGGAGTGGGTGGTCGTCGACGCGTCGGGTCAGATTCTGGGGCGGCTGGCGACGCGAGTGGCTCGCATGCTGGAGGGAAAGCATCGCGCGCGCTACGTCCCGCATCTCGACACGGGTGACTTCGTCGTCGTGACGAACGCGGACAAGGTAGTTTTGTCGGGAAGAAAGTCGGAGGAGAAGGTCTATCACCGCCACACCGGCTATCCCGGCGGCTTGAAGACGGTCTCCGCCCGGGAGCTCTCCGCAAAGTACCCCGAGAGAGTCATCGAAGAGGCGGTGCGCGGGATGCTCCCCAAGACGAAGATGGGGCGGCGTCAGTTCAAGAAGCTCAAGGTTTACCGAGGCGCCTCGCACCCCCATCAGGCGCAGCAACCCAAGCCGCTCGCGCTGACTGCGCGACGTTCGCGCGGTTAGGCGTCGACGTTTAGCGTTTCATCACAGGAGGAGTCTTGGCGGTCGATATCCAGCACCGAGCCACGGGCCGAAGAAAAGAGGCGATGGCGCGCGTTCGCCTCGTCCCCGGTTCCGGCACCGTCACGGTCAACCGGCGCACCCTCGACGATTACTTTCCCAACAACGTCCTGAAGATGATCATCAAGCAGCCGCTGCTCTCCACGGAGACGGCCGACCGCTTCGACATTCATGTCACCGTCAGCGGCGGCGGGCCGTCCGGGCAGGCCGGCGCGATTCGACACGGCATCTCGCGCGCCTTGACCGAGTACAACGCGGAGCTGCGAAAGAAGCTGAAGAAAGAAGGCTTCCTGACTCGGGATCCCCGGATGAAGGAACGCAAGAAGTATGGGCAACGGGGCGCCCGGGCGCGCTTCCAGTTCAGCAAGCGCTAGGTCTTGAAGTCTTCGCCGCCATCGCCGACGATTGTTCTGACCCTCGCGGTCGTTCATCGACGATTCACAATTCACGATTCACAATCCGCTATTGCGAGAAAGTGAGGTGCCATTGGCGTCTATTTCAATGAAGGAACTGCTCGAGGCTGGCGTCCACTTTGGTCATCAGACCAAGCGCTGGAACCCGAAGATGAAGAAGTTCATCTTCGGCAAACGCAACGGGATCTACATCATCGATCTCCAGAAGACGCTCAAGCAGTTCAAGGAAGCCTCGAAATTCGTCACCGATCTGGCTGCCCAGGGCAAGAACCTCCTGTTCGTCGGAACCAAGCGTCAGGCCCAGGACTCGATCTACGAAGAGGCGAACCGCTGCGGCATGTTCTACGTCAACACGCGGTGGCTGGGCGGAACCCTGACGAACTTCTCGACGATCCGCAAGTCGATCCATCGCCTCAAGGAGATTGAAGGCATCCTGGCTCAGGAAGACAACGAGAACCTGACCAAGAAGGAACGGCTGCGCCTGGAGCGCGAGAAGGAGAAGCTCGAAAAGAATCTGACCGGCATCAAGGAGATGGACGAGCTGCCGGATGCTCTTTTCGTGATCGATCCGAAGCAGGAATACATTGCGGTGAAAGAGGCGAACATCCTGGGAATCCCGGTCGTCGCCGTCGTCGATACCAACTGCGACCCGGATCTGATCGACCATGTGATTCCGGGCAACGACGACGCCATTCGCGCGATCCGGCTCTTTACGTCGCGAATCGCCGACTCCGTCCTCGAGGGGCTGCACGCGCACGAGGAGCGGGGGGCCGATGCCGAGGCGGCGGCGGAGTTGCGTCCG
>DATDNV010000289.1:0-4954 GCA_036518075.1 Thermoanaerobaculia bacterium | reverse complement strand
AGGTTGTAGAGCGCCGTCCGCGCCCCGCCCACGTGCAGAGAGCCGGTGGGCGAGGGAGCGAATCGGACGCGGACAGGCGAAGTCTCGGCCATCGAGGCGGGAGATACTAGCGTGATTTCGATTGAGCTCGCGTTCCGAGCGGCCGGCCTCTTCCCTGCGCGCCGATCTGGTTCTGATCGGCGTGACCGTCATTTGGGGCACGACCTTCGTGGTGGTGCGGACCGTTCTCGATACCGCGCCTCCGTTTCGCTTCGTTTTCTGGCGCTTCCTCGCGGCGGGTGTCGCACTGGCGGTCATCGCGATGTTCCGGCCGCGCACACGGGGGATCCTCCGGGACGGCACCATTCTGGGTCTCATACTGGCCTCGGGAGTGGTGCTGCAGATTTCGGGGCAGGCGGAGACGACCGCCTCGAAAGCCGCCTTTCTGACCGGGCTCGCCGTCGTCCTGACACCGTTCGTGGCGGTGCTACGGACGCGCAACCTGCCGACGGTTGAAAATGGCGTAGGGATCACGCTCGCCTCGATCGGATTCTTCCTCCTGACTTTTCCATCCGACGGAGGGCCGATGAACCGCGGAGACCCTCTCGTTCTCGTCTGTGGCGTCGTGTTCGCGTTCTACGGCGTCGAGCTTGCCGAGCGGGGAGGCCGGCACGACGCGGTCTGGCTGACGCTCGTTCAGATCGCCTTCGTCGCGACGGCCGGCGGCCTCTTTTCGCTTCTCGTGAAGCTACCCGCGCTCGCGAATCTCCACGCCGCCTCGCTCGAAGCGCGTCCGATTCTTTGGACGAAGCCTTTCGTGGTGAGCGTTGTTTATCTGGGCTCGATCGGAACGGTCGTGGCCTTTCTCGGCTGGACCTGGGCGCAGGGCCGGATGTCGGCGATCCATGGCGCGATCATCCTGGCGCTCGAGCCGGTCTTTGCGGCGATCTTCGCGGCCTGGTTTCTTCACGAGCGATTGGGAGCGCGCGGCCTCTGGGGAGGCGTGCTGGTGCTGGCCGGGATCGTGATTTCGGAGCTCCGGCTCGTTCCCCGCCGTGGCGCGTCGGAAGACTCGGATGCCGCGAAGGCCTCGAAGAAGGCCCCAGGATGAATCAATCAGGACGAGACTCGAGTGCCTCAAAATGGGACACCCCGGCGATCGTTTCCCCCGGCCGCCGCAACCCAAGTCACAGCTTCTGAGCCAGATCCGGCCGAAAGCCCGGCTGGCGCATCCGTTGCTTCGAAAAGGTTCCACGAGCTTCGTTCTCGCGGCTGCCTGGTGGAGGCTGCGAAACGGCGAAAGGAAGGGCTCCCATGACCAGTAAGAGAAGGACCACTTCGGTTCAGCGAAAAGAAAAGAACCCCAAAGTCAAACGGGAAACAATCAAAGACCTGACTGTGAGGATCAAGGCGGAAAAGATCAAGGGCGGCGTGAAAGATCCGACGCTCGGCTGTCAGCGCTGATTGCTCTCGAACTCGATCGCTGAAATCTCTGCCGGCCCGAGAGGATTGCAAGCGGGATCGAGAGAGAAAATCGATGGAAGTGGTGAGAGAAAGGAGTGGGCGATGACGACGAAAAGGAAGTCTGACAAGACTCAGGGCGCCAGGAAGCTCAAGTTTGAGAAAGAGACCCTCAGGGATCTCGACGCGAAGGAGAGGGCTTCGAAAATCAAAGGCGGGATCCGGCCGACTACGAGAATACAAGGCTGAAGAAGAAAAGACTCTCTCAAAGATCTCGATGCGAAGGAGAAGGCTTCGAAGATCAAAGGCGGGATCATGCGAACGCGAACGGTAGGCTGCGCGAGCTGACTTCGAACCCAAGAAAGAGGGGCGGTGACGGGCGCAGTGCAAAAAGCTGCGACATGAGTTGCGAGCCGACCTGCCAAGACCAAGCTCTTCTTCGAGATTCGCGATGTGAACAGGAGACGCATTCGTAACCGTAAAGGAGGCAAGAATGGTCGCCAAGAAAGGATCCACCGTTAAGGACAGGAAGCTCCATATCAAGAAGGAAACCATCAAGAACCTCGACGCAGGCAAGAAGGCAAAGGACGTCAAGGGCGGGATGGCGCCGCGGAGGCCGCCGGCGACGCAATACGAGTGTCCAACATCTCCCTACCGTTGTTAAAGACGGGAGAGTCTAGGAGTCACACCTTGCCGACCCCAAACACCTTCGCCTGTACCCAAGGTGCCTTGTGCCTTACGGGGCTTACCAGGTGCCACTGTGGATGAGCCACGGTCCAAAAACCGGTGGCATGCCGTAGAGGGAGGAGGCGGATCTCGTCGTTGCTGTGGCGCGAGAGCTCCCAGAGCTGGGCGTCCGCACCGAAACGCTTCATTGGAACCCGGGCGATTGCATGGTGTGGGACAACGGCCGACCCTCCATCCGGGCAGTGGCGTCAATTCAAGCGGGCCTTGAATTGACGGAATGCGCTGAGAGCGTCATGGGCGGTCAATGCGCTTGCCGTGAGAAAGGACAGGGAGATGACCACGAGAAAGAAGACGACCACAGGGAAGACGGCGGTGAAAAAGCTGAAGCTCAAGAGGGAGACCATCAAGGACTTGGACGTCGAGGGAAAGGGCTCAGCCGTAAAGGGCGGTTTACTGAATGACAAAAACCGGGCTCGTACACCGGCGAGTTGTTGGGTGGGCCCAGCTGGGACACTTTGTTGATCATAGAGCCGACTATTCTTGCGGAGCCTCGGCTATCAGTCCTCCATTGGAACCGTCGGACAGCCTAATGTCTTTGGCTAGCCGTTCTCGATTTTCGGGGAGGGAGAAGCGTTGTGAGAAGGCTGCCAGGGCGTTCCCAAGGAGAGTGAGAGTGGAGGCGGTGGTGCGGTCACGAGGTTCCGGCAAGAGATCTCAAGAGCGCAAACCCGCGCGATGGCGTCCACTTCTTCGCGGCGACACGGCAAAGGAGGCGCTCGCGGCCGTTGAGGCGATCGCGGAAGATGTCCTGAAGTTTCCGCCTAGTTTTTCGCGCGCGCGAAGGAAAACTTCACGAAGGTCCGTTGCGGACGCGTCGCTCGTGCAAGGTCTGGCCGGGCTCGCCGTCTTCTTCGGATATTTGAGCCGCGCCGGCCTCGGTGACCGCTACGAGAGTGCGGCGAGACGTTATCTCGACGCCGCTGGCGATGCGGTCGGCGCAGTGACGATGGGACCATCGCTGTACGGCGGATTCACCGGCATTGCCTGGGCTTTTGCCCACCTCGAACGCCAGCTATTCGGTTCATCCGATGACCGCTCCACGGATGCGGTGGATGAAACGTTGAGAGAACTGGTTCATCGTCGAGGATGGAGGGGAGACTACGACCTGATCGTTGGCTTGGTCGGCTTGGGCGTCTATGCACTCGAAACACTGCCGGCGCCTGCGGCGGTTGCCTGCCTGGAAGGGGTTGTCGACCGCTTGGAGGAGACATCGCACCGCGGCCCGGATGGAGTCTCCTGGCACACCGCGCCGGAGCTTCTTTCACCGTGGCAGCTGAAACTTTGCCCGAATGGCTACTACAACCTCGGTCTTGCCCATGGGTGCCCAGGCGTCATTGCGCTGCTGGGAGCGGCCTGGGCCGCCGGCATCAGACGCCACGCGACCCGCCGGCTTCTCGACGGCGGAGTCACCTGGCTGCTCAATCACGAGCGGCGCGAGAGAACAGGTACCCGCTTCTCCGCCTGGATCTCTCCCGGATTACCGAGCGAGGACTGCCGGTCGGCATGGTGCTATGGCGACCCCGGCGTCGCAGTAGCGCTCTTCTGGGCAGCTCGCGGAGTCGGTCAGCCCGCGTGGGAAAAGGAAGCGCTGAGAATCGCGCGATCGGCCGCCGCCCGCCGTCCTGAAAAGTCAGGCGTTCAGGACGCGGGACTCTGCCACGGTGCGGCCGGGTTGGCGCTCATCTTCAATCGAATGTACCAGGCGACGGGCGATGCGGCGCTCCGGCGCGCGGCCCGATACTGGATCGAAAAGACGCTCGCGATGCGACGCCGCGGCCGCGGCATCGGAGGATTCCAGTCGCTCCAGATGCGCGACGACGGGACCAAATACTGGGTGGATGATCCGGGGCTCCTCACCGGAGCCGCGGGCATTGGGCTCGCGCTGCTCGCGGCAGCGACTCCGATCGAGCCCGAGTGGGATCGAACATTGCTCGTGTCCATGAGATCCGTTGGAGAAAGAGGACATGGGGAATCTCAAAGATGACTGGCACGAGGAAGGGGACCAAGCGAGAAAGCAAGAAGCTCAAGCTAAAGAAGGACACCATCAATGATCTGGATGCGAAGACTGCAAAAGGCGTCAGACGAGGGATGCTTTTTCTGTCGGGGAAAGGATGCGGCGTCTCGATGGGCTGTCAGGTCTTGAACCGAAAAGAAATGACAGTCACCTGCGCGAAGGACTGCGTCTGAGCCAGGCGCGGGCAACGCGCCTCGAATCGAACGAGGTGACGCTCACTTTGGGAGGCTGACAGAATACCAGCTCGATGAGCTCGGACTCGAAACCCGGCAGGGCAGACCGCGACTTCGAGCCGTCCGGGTTCTTCGTTTTTCGCACACCCCTCCTTCCCGTCGATGAATTCCTGGCATGGAGCGACGGGCTTCAGGCCGCGGCGTCGATAGCCGACGACCCGCAGGCGCTCGAGCAGGCGCTCTCCGCCGATCGCGGTCTTCTTCGGATGCGCTTGAGCGCGATCGTCGAACGTCCCGTCATTCGCGATGCGCTCTTCGTCGCCTCTCCCGATCTGGACGAATCCCTGGATGTCTGGATCCGGGAACCGGAAAGCGAGAGAGGCCAGAGGATCGAGAGAGCGATTGTTCGTTATTTCTCGCGTCTGACCTGCCGGGCGACGCCGTTCGGTCTCTTCGCTGGCACGTCGGTCGGCAAGATAGGCGATCGCACCCGGCTGATGATCGACGGTGCCGATCGCTACCGGCGCCGCAGCCGGCTCGGCATGGACTACCTCTTTGCGCTCGCGCAGGCGTTGGGGAA
>DATDNV010000288.1:0-4523 GCA_036518075.1 Thermoanaerobaculia bacterium | reverse complement strand
TAATCCGGCCGTGCGCCTGGTCGCGGTGGATGCGCTCGCGGCGGCGGCCAAGCAGGCGCCGGATGCGCGAACGATCGAGTCGCTGCGCGAGCGCGCCGTCGACCCGGCGGAAAACGGATTCGTCCGCGCGAAGGCGGCCTCGGCGCTCAAAGCGGTCGAGTTCTAACGGAGGAGAGATCCAGTGAGTGCAGGCGGTTCGAGAAACTCCCCGGGCGCCACGGCGTCTCTGGAGTCGATGAACGAACGAATGACCGGATACGGGCAGACGGGTCGCTTTCCACGGGAGGAGAATCCCGCCCTCTGGATCGCCCTCTTCGCGGGACTCCTGATCCTGCTGGCGGCGACGGTCGGCCGCGGGGAAACCGGAGGCTTCACCGCAACGCGAACGGACCGTTTCACCGCGACGCTCTCGCCCGGAACGAATCTGAGGGTCGAGAACGTCTCCGGGGACGTGGTCGCGACGCCCGGCCGGAACTTCTCGGCGGTCGTCACGATCACCATCACCGCGCCGTCGCAGGAGCGGGCGAACGAGATCCTCGCCGAGTCGCGGGTGGCGCAGTCGCAGGACGGCGACGAGTATTCGCTGGAGACTCGATGGCCGGACCCGCGGCGGAAGTGGCGTCACTCGAGCGGCGACCGGCGCGGACGGGAACCGGTCTGCGGCGACTGCAAGATCAGCGCGCGTTACGAGATCGTCATCCCGCCCGGGACGCATGCGTCCCTGTCCACGGTCAACGGCGAGGTCCGCGCCAGGGATCTCGACGGCAATCTCGAGCTCAAGACGGTCAACGGGAGTGTCCTCGTCCAGGGAGCGCGAAAGTCGGTCACGGCGCAGAGCGTGAACGGGAAAGTGGACGTCGCCGCCGAAGCGCTCGCGTCCGGTTCCGAGTACGAGCTGAAGACGGTCAACGGCGCGATCGCGCTCACGCTGCCGAAGGATTCGAAGTTCGATCTCTCGGCCTCGACGATGTCCGGAACGATCTCCTCGACGTTTCCGCTCCCCCCGCACGCGGAGTACGAATTGGAGGCTCCCGCCGTCAAGAAGATTCGTTCGCCCGAGTCGCCGGCGGCCGCCCCTCCGGCTCCCCCTGCTCCACCCGCGCCTCCCGCTCCCCCGGCGCCTCCGGCTCCGCCGGCTCCCCCCACCCACACCCGCAGGGTCATCGTCCGGTCCGATGACGATGAAGAGGTCCAGATCGACCTGAAGGACCTGGAGAGAGAGCTCGACGACTCGATGAAGGTGGTGGACGACGAGGTGCGCCGTTCGCTCGAATCGGTCAATCGCGAGCTGCCGCGCATTTATCAGCTCGGGCCGGGCGGGCGATACGTGGGGTCCATCGGGCAGGGGGGATCCAGGGTGCACCTGTCGGCGCTCAACGGGTCGATCGTCGTCCTCGCCAACGGCACGAAGGAAAGCGACGCGAAGCTGCTCGCTTCCTCCCGGCGGTCCTGGGCGAGGATCGTTCCCAAGGTCAAGGTTTCACCGCACGTCGATGCCCATCCGGAGGTGGTCGTCGTCCCGATGCCTCGCGAGGTCGTGGTCGGGGATATGGACGACGTCGTCCGGCGCGGAGACATCGCGGGAGACTTCCTTTCGACCTCTCGCGGCGGCTCCTACCAGATCGGCAAGGTCAGTGGAAAGGTGAAGATCATGACCCGCGCGGGTGAGATCCACGTCGCCAGCGCGGGAAGCGACGCGGAGCTGAGGACCTCGGGCGGCGACATCGTCGTCGGCCCGGTTCTGGGCGATCTCAAGGCGCAGACTCTGGCGGGCGACATCTCCGCCGGCGTCATCGCGGGCTCTGCGTCGGTCGAGACCTCCGGCGGGGACGTTCGCATCACGCGGGTGGGCGGCTCGGCCGAGGTGCGGACGGGAGGCGGAGACATCGTCCTGCCCGCGGTCGTCGGCGGGCTCCGGATCGAAACGTCCGGAGGAGACGTCCGGGCCGTCGTCCTGGGCCGCGAAGCCAAGGGAGGGATCTCGATTCACAGCTCCGGCGGAGACGTTTCTTTGACGCTCCCCAGAGATTTTCACGGGGACATCGATCTCGAAGTCGCCGGTTGCGGCGATTCGGACCACGCGATTCGCTCGGACTTCCCGGAGGTCTCCCTGACCCGCCGCGCCGGCTCGGAGCGCGCTTCAGGAGCTTTGAACGGAGGAGGCTCCCGCGTGGTCGTTCGGACGACCTCCGGCACGATCCACCTGAAGCGGGGACCGGCAGGGTCCTGAGAGTGCGAAGTTCTCAGCTGGGTTTCCTCAACTGAGAGCGTAGAGCTTCGAACTGGAAGATTTAACTTGGCTGTCAGTCTCAGGACGTTGTTCCTGGTGATCCGGGCGTTCGGGGTCCTGCCGCCGGACATCTCGCGCGCGCACTGCGGCCAGATGAGAACCTCTTTCTGAGGGAGAGTTCCTCCGCACGCGCGCGAGATCTCTGTCCGGCGTCACCCCTTCGGCGCTCGCGCAAGGCCGAGCTCTGACTCTCTCGACCGGCGACGGGACCGCCTCCCAGGGGAGCCGCGAGTGAGGAGCATCACCCAGAGAAGCATTGACCGCGGCAAGACTGCGACCGAACGACGAGCGCGGGCCCGGTGGGGTCACTCTAGCGGCCTGGCCCGAGCGTGGCAACGAGGGAGGAGGGACCGTCGCAGCGGCTCCGAACGGAAAC
Organism: Thermoanaerobaculia bacterium; assembly: GCA_036518075.1. Taxonomy (GTDB): domain Bacteria; phylum Acidobacteriota; class Thermoanaerobaculia; order UBA5066; family Gp7-AA6; genus DATDNV01. The sequence goes on along the minus strand of DATDNV010000288.1, from coordinate 1,857 downwards.
AACGTGTCGAGAAATTACATCGAGCCGGTTCTCACCGGATCCGAAGCACCTTCACTGATTCGAGATCGGTCTCGCCGCCCACGCCGAACCGGGGGTCGTGGATCCGTCCGTTGGAAAGGTATTCGCGGATCCCGGGCCGGAACGCTTTCCACTCTCCTCCGAAGACGCGCACCGTCTCGGAAGTGTCGGCGGCATTGTCCCGAGACAGGCTCCGGAGCTGGTCGCGAGTCAGAGGCGGCGCGGGGATCCATCCGTAACGCGCGATCCGCTCGAACAGGGAAGCAAGCATCCTCCCCCACCACAACGGCAAGTGGATCAGCGGTTTCGAGCGCTTGCCGACCGCCGCGGCGATCTCCCGATAGATCTCGTTCAACGTGAAAGTCTCGGGACCTCCGACCTCGTACGCCGCGCGGATCGTCTCGGGCTTCTCGAGCGAGTCCGCGAAGACCCTCGCGACGTCGTATACCGAGACCGGCATAAAGCGAGTGGTTCCCGGGCCGATGACCGGGATGAAACCCGGGTTGCGCCGCACGATGCCGGCCAGCAGCGACACGAAGCCGTCGCCGGGGCCGAAGACGACCGATGGCCGAAAGACCGTCCAGTCGAGGCCGGACTGCCGAACGGCCGCCTCGCCCGCAGCCTTCGTTCGCCCGTACTCGGAGGGAGAGTCTGCCGAGCTTCCCATGGCGCTCATGTGAACGAGCCGCCGGACCCCCGTGGAGGCCATCGCGGCGAGGACGTTCTCGACCGCCTCCCGGTGGACTCGGTCGAAAGTCTGGGAGCGATGCTCGTGGATGATGCCGACCAGGTGGATGACCGCGTCGCAGCCCGAGACCGCCGCCGCGAGGGAAGCCGGGTCGAGCACGTCACCGGGAATCGACCGCACCGGGTGGTTGTACCGGTTGCGCGCCTCATCCGCGTGTCGGCTCAACACGGCCACGGCGTGTCCTCGCCGCGAGAGCGTGTTGACGAGATGCGTTCCGACGAAGCCGGTGCCCCCGGTCACGAGTACCTTCAAGTAAACCTCCTCTTCCCTGCCGCCTCTTCTACCACGTTCGCTATCTTGGCAAGCGCGCACGTTCTTTAGTTCGCGGCGCGAGGAGTCTCCCAGAGGGGAGGAGCCTCGCGCCGCGGGAGCGAGAGCGCGCGAGGGATCAGGCGCGCGGTCGAGGTCCTTTGGCCGAGCCGAGCGCCGGTGGCGTGGCCAGATCCCGAGCAAGCGGGAGCGACGGAAACAGATCGCTCTCGATCCTCTCTCCCCGGCCGATGCGCTCGACGACTTCTCTGCGCGCGGCGCCCAGCCGTCCCAGATCCTTGACCGGATCGGCGACACGCATCGCGGCGAGACCCGACTGGCGGACTCCGAGAAGATCGCCAGGTCCGCGCAGCTGGAGATCCTTTTCGGCGATGACGAACCCGTCGCCGGTCGTTTCGAGAATGGCGAGCCGCTCGCGGGCCTCCTCTCCGGCCCGAGGCCCGACGATCAGGGCGCACCAGGAGGGCCGGTGACTCCGTCCCACGCGCCCCCGGAGCTGGTGCAGCTGCGCGAGCCCGAAGACCTCCGCGTTCTCGACGATCATGAACGTCGCTTCCGGAACGTCGACACCCACTTCCACCACCGTCGTCGTCACGAGAATGCCGACCCGCCCGGCGGCGAACTCGGCCAGGATCCGCCCGCGTTCTTCGGCCCGGAGCTGCCCGTGAAGAATCCCGATCGGCGCGTCGGGCGCGGCGGCCGCGATGCGCTCGGCGGTCGCGCGAGTGGCCGCGACTTCGCGCTCCCCTTCCTCGATCGCCGGAACGACGACATAGACCCGTTCTCCGGCGCGAACCCGTTCCGCCGCGAACCGATAGACC